>JBJXFZ010000151.1:0-6276 GCA_046154245.1 Pyrinomonadaceae bacterium | reverse complement strand
GCTCTGCGTTGCCACGCATGATCGTGTTGCCGACAACAGTGACGTCACGATCAAAGTTTGCATTCTCGGCCTTGTAACCCTGCATTATCTCGATTCCGAGCTGTTCGAGTTGAGTTGACATCGGCGGGTAAACATTTTGGTCACTGCCTGTGACCTTGTGCCCGCGTGCCTGCAGCATGCCGGCGAGCGACGCCATGGCCGTGCCGCAGATTCCGATCAAGTGATAGTGCATATAGCTATAAGTAATGACGTTAGGGCCGAAAACCGGCACAACTGAGATGCTATCAAAAGCTCGGCGAAGATTCATTCATGGTGACCGGCGTTCGTTAGCACCTGCGTCAAAATGACCGAAAGCTGGACTCGCGCCAGATTGCCGGAACGCCGCAAACCCATATAACACAGAATTTAGGTGCGTGGCACGTCGGTTGACTAGGGGAAAACGACCGGGCATGACGTGTCCGCACCCAAACGTGCCCGACAAAAGTGACCCGTGAGGTCTCACACGATATCCGAGGCAAAATGAATTACGCAAGCATTAGCCGCGAAATTTCACGATCAACGGCGATAACACCGCTTTCATGCAATAAGCAGCATTCGAACCATTAGGAAAACAGCTAAATCATGTCACAACAACAGATGATGCACACCGTAATGGGACCGACTGCGATACTGCCCGTGCCGGCTCTGGCCCTAACGGTCAAAAAGTTAGTCGAGGAAGAGAGGGCCGAGGTCATGGGGTTCCTCGCGGAACGCCCGATCCACACCGTCATAATGATGGGAATGATCCGGGACAACGGGCTCGTTAACGAATTGAACCGAGGTGACTTTTTTGGCTGTCGGAACTCGGAGGGCCGGCTCGAGGGCGTAGCACTTATCGGACACGCCACACTGATCGAGGCCCGAACGCGGCCGGCGATTCGTGAACTTGCCCTGGTCGCTCAGTTCCATGAACACCTGCACATGTTCATGGCTGAAAGGGATGTCGCCGAGCAGTTCTGGAATACGTATGCAGACGATGGCCTGCCAATGAGGTTTGCCTGCCGCGAACTGCTGTTCGAACTCAAACACGCTTTGGAAGATCGCCAGAACATAGAAGGGCTTCGGCTCGCAACCCTGGACGATCTCATGCTAGTGGCCCCCGTGCACGCAGAGATGGCGGAGGAAGAAAGCGGTGTCAACCCGCTCGAGAGCGATCGCGATGGCTTTTTGGCAAGATGCGCTCGCCGCATAAGTCAGAACCGCGTTTGGGTGATCGTAAAGGACGACCAATTGATCTTCAAGACCGATATTCAAGCCGAGACACCAGAAATGATCTACCTCGAGGGTGTTTATGCAGCTCCTAAGGTTCGTGGTACAGGGCTCGCACGACGGAGCCTGAGTCGGATGTGCTCTGAACTGCTGCAGCGAACGCGGAGCATCTGCGTCTTGGTAAACGAATGCAATGATCGGGGACACGCATTCTACCGAATGTGCGGATTCAAGTGCATTGCCGAATACGACACGATATTCCTAAGATCGGAAGAGCCGGCAATGATCCCCGTTTTTGCATGAAACTAGCCTCTCATTAGTTCTCCAAAAAACCACCAGCTTCAGCGGCGGGTCGCGAAGATCTTGATCAGACGATCGACAAGACGGCTTGCAATGCCGTGCCGCAAATTCCGATCAAGTGATAGTGCATAATTTACGCAAAAAGCCACTTCTAGCGGCCTCAAGTCATCATAGTTTAGCAGACACGTTTCCGTCATAAAATCGCGTCTGCTATTTTATTTACAGGTTTATGAGATTACTCTTTGCGGCGGCAGCTCTGGCCGCGATCATGCTTTCAAATCTTCCCGTCGCCATTGCGATGGAGACAGATCAGTACAACCTGCCAAAGGAGCCGCTCGCCGACATAGGCGATGAGGTTTCTGCGCATCTCGAAGCAAGCTTTCACTCGGCGCTTGAAAAGCTCAACGCCGAGATCGCTCTTCACGAATCGTGTCTCGATGGTACTGCGGCAAAAAACGTAAAGTGCAAATCCGCTGACAAAGAGCGTGAACGTCTAGCGTACTTGCGTTCAAACGATGCCATCGCCGAGACCGTTTACAAACTTCACGGCGACGGCAGCATCTTTATCACGCACATCGGCAAATGGCTCAACTCGCACCGGTTCACCGCAACGCCCGCTCGGTACAAAACGTCTCTGACCGACTCGATCTTTGTCCTAAAGCCCATCAACTACACGACGATGAGCCCGACGGTGAAGATCGACGGCGTCGAATTTGGTACCGACAAGCTCGATCATTTTTTCCAGCAGGGTTATCAGTACTACAAAATCTACAACAAAGCGATCGCTAAGGGCGCGGCGCCCGACGAAGCTGTGAAAAAAGCGATTTCGTGGGGTAAGAAAACCGAGCGAACGTACTTCGGGTATTGGGTTTCGGGCGTTTACTCGAACGCAGATCTCTACGCGAACTACGCCGGGCTAAAGTTCTACCTGAGTCTCACAAAACCCGTTCCCGTTGGCGACAAAACGCGCGCGCCGCTGTTCACACTCGTCGACGGCAAATGGCAGATCGCTGACGGCATAACGCTGCGAGCCGACATGCTCGCGCCATTCATCACCGATCACATGAACGAGGCTCTCAATCCGTCCGGCTTTAACGCGATCGTCTACCCGGTCGTAAAACGCGTCGTTCGAAAACAAGCGTGTACTAAATGGCGAGCCGCATTTCCTAATTTCACCAAAGACGATCTCGCTGCTCGCTCAAAGTCGCTCGAACTCTGGTACGGCGAAGACTATGGCTACACCCGCCGTAACAAAATGGTTACGCTCGCCGATACTTGCTTCACTGAAACCACAAAGCTCGGGCCGTGATCGTCGGCTTTGTGCTGACATGTCCTGAACACGGCAACAGCACTCGATACATTACCAAAACCTGTTCGTAAGGACGCACACGGTTAGGCCTGTTTAATTCTTTCACAAAAAAGGGGCCGCCGAAGCATGCCCCTAGTATCAGCCATTTAGTGAAGGTTCTAGAATGTGATCGTCACCGAATTCGAGCAGTTTGCCGTGCCTGCCACGCAAACCTGATAGGTGAACGATCCGGTTTGCCGCCTCAGGCGATCGGTATATGTAGAGCCGGATACGGTCGTGATCCTGACACCGTTCCGGAAAACATCGGTAGAAACACTCGAGTTTGTCCAGGAAAGGTCGGCAAAATGCCTGTTCCCGGTTATCCTCCGCACTACGGTCAAAACCGGGCTGACCGGCGGGGCCGTAACCGTAACAGACTGCGAAGTTGCTCCGGTCGCGCCGCCATTGTCGGTAACGGTCAGCGTAACAGTGCGAGTTCCGCTTGTAGAGTAAGTTTTACTCGGCGAAACTCCGCTGCCGGTCGTCCCGTCGCCAAAGTTCCATGCATAGCTTGCGATCGTTCCATCAGGGTCGCTCGAAGCACTGCCGTTGAAATTACAGGTCAAGCCCGTGCAGCTAAAGGTAAACGAAGCAACCGGCGGTTGATTAGGAGTTCCCCAAGTATCGAACGCCTCGGTCACGGATGCCGGAGACGTCGATTGAATGCTCGCGCTAAAGCCCATTCCGCGCACGCGGAAACCTTCGCGGACATCGTTCACATCGGCAGTGCCGTAAACAGCCGCCGCGGAAAGGATCGCGTCGCGTTCCTGCAAAAACGTCGGCCCGAGCGGCGCGAGCTTCATACCGTCGGTGACGACCTGCAAAACGCGGGTCGTGCCGGGGGTAAAACCGAGACGCTGAACCATCCGGTTGCGGACTTCCCACAAAGCCGAACTCCAAATCTCGCCCGCAGCGTGAACCTGATCGCAAGTTGTCGAACCGTATGGTCCGCGCGGATACGCGCTCGACGGCGGCGGATTTGACGTCGTCGTGCCGATCAGCGTGTTGCAATCGGAATTCAAATAGCGGAAAGTGAACGGATTATGCGGCTTGCCGTTTGGACCTAAAAACGTAATCGGCGCGCGCGGGAAACGGCGGATTCCGTAATAATAATTTGCGGTGTAACCGGCAACTCCGAGATAGGTCGCATAGCCGCCCGTCGTATAAACCCCGTCAATCGGATCGCTCGGTTCGGCAAGCAGCGTGTAGGAATAAAAATCCGACCAGCCCTCGCCCATTCCGCGCGACATATTCGTCGAGAGCCCCGACGCATTGCCGTGCAGACGATTTGAAAGCCCGTGGGTAATTTCGTGGATAATTATTTCCGCATCGGTCGTGCCGTCGTAATCGGGTGTCGGACCCGTCCACATATACATCTGCATACGTCCGCGGCCGCCGTCTGCCGGAGTCGAAAAGTTTGCATTATTTGTGCCTGAAGAATCCTGACCTTCGGCCGAAACGCGGTCAGCGCCTACGCCGCCGCGTCCGAAATTGTCCTGCTGGAAATTTCGCGCCGCTTCGGTAAAACCTACATTGTAAAGCGCGTCGTGATACATATTCATAATGTAAAACATCTGAATCACGGCGCCGCGCTGTGCTTGCGCCGTCAACGGGGCGTCACCCGGCGCGGGATTGCCCGGCGGCGGATTCCACGTTGAAGTGAACGTGCGGCAGCCCGCTCCCGGACAAGTCGTGTCGCCCGCCTGCGTTGCGTCAACGCCATTAATTCCGTCGCGGTCAATTCCGGCTTCGAGCGCGTTTCCGTCCGTAACATTGGCGTTGTCGGTGATCCAGCCGTTGTTGTTAAAAGTATTCGGCGCTTCGTTACCAACCAAGGTTCGTAAGTTACGGGCGATGATGGCGCCCTGCGTTCCGGTTGTCGGGTTTAACGGTCCCGGCGAAAGCGGCGCCGGACTATCCGCACCGTCAATGTATCCGTTGACGTTTCGGTAAACATCAAAAGTCGCGCTTTGCGTTTGGTCTTCGGTGATGTTTTTGCGCCAAAGCATTCTGCCCGATTCCGCATCGACGATCACGTAATACGAACTGACCGGCTGCCAAACAAGCACGCGCCACGAAGGAATCGCCACACCCGGTTCGGTCGGAAAATACATCTTTTCGGCCGTCGTCGCCCAATCACCGTTGCCGAAAACGGTTTTCAGATCGGTTGAAAGCGATTCGTTTATGTCTGTGTTGAGTTTTGTCGGTTGGCTGCCAATATGGCGATACGCGGCTTTGACCGCATCAACCGACTGACGAAAATCCGTCGAGAGCGAATCGTAATCAAGTCCGGGCGCGAGATTGTTGATAACGCGAATCACTTCGCCCGATTTTGTAAACCCCGCCTTTATTTCGCCGCGGAAAACGGGGATGCCGTTAATGTTTTGCTCGAGATGGGCAAAGGAAAGCTTGCCATTCGGATTAGTATAATCGGCCGTTACTTTCAAATTATCGGCTTGGACATCGCTCACACCGATCAAGCTGTTATTTTGTTTGACGAAATTGCGGAGAATTTCGGAACGCTTCATTTCGGAAGGCGCAGTCAGCCGCTCAACATCAGGTCGCCACATATCGGGCGTGATAACTTCGGGAATCCGTATGTCGGCGTTGTATTCGACCTTCAAGGTCGAAACCTTCGCCCGCAGAATCTCCTCGCCGCGCGTAAATCCATCGCGGATGTCGGCAACTATTACTGAATCTTTGCCCAAATTCTGACGATATTTCAACAGGACGTCAACAACATCTTGACTTTGCTGTTCTCGAATATCGTAATTTTCGAGCCCTTCTTCGTGGCTCTCGGTCCGCTCGATAAGGCCTTCTCCCGTGCTGCTCGCTTCAGAGCGGAAAATATAGGGGAGGATAGCCAAAACGGCGATCAATCCAATGGAAAAGAGGCTCAGGAATACCTGGCCCCGGATATCTGCTTGCGCATTTTGTCGCATACCTTTTAGTCTCCTTGAAAAAGTAAATGAGTTTTAGGAATAAAGCTGAAGACAGACCTGGAAAGCGACCTTATCTTCAGAGACTGCATATTATCACGGTTTGCATGCCGGGCAAACTCAGCCTTCCCGGCAAGCTGGCTCCGCCAAAAGTAAAACGCGTCGTGCGTAAATGAGCCTGTCCAAAATGGCCACCCGCATTTCCAAACCTCAGCAAGGACGACCTCGCCGCTCGCTCAAAGTCGCTCGAACTCTGGCACGGCGAAGACTATGGCTGGACCCGCCGCAACAAAATGGTCACCCTCGCTGACACATGCTTTGCTGAAAACACGAAACCTGCGCAGTGAATGAACTGCTTATGTTAAGATGTTTTTTGAGTATGGCAACCACCGTCGGCACAATTCCAAAACCTGTTCGCAAAGACGCACACGGCGTGCTCCG
>JBJXFZ010000121.1:0-27218 GCA_046154245.1 Pyrinomonadaceae bacterium | reverse complement strand
AGGAGCTTTACGGAAAGACGGCGCTTATCAAAGAACTTAGCGTTGTCGGTTTGCCCGATGATGACGGCGGCGAGAGAATTGCGGCGCTCGTCGTGCCCGATTACGAGCACGACATCGCTCTGTCACGCAGCGACGCGAATAAGAAGGTCGAAGAGCATTTTCGTGAGATCTCAGCCGGGCTTCCTTTTTTCAAACGCGTGAAGGTCCTGCACATCACGCCGTTCGAACTGCCGCGCACCGCAACTCGAAAAGTAAAACGTCCCGAGGTCATTGAGATGCTGCAGACGCTCGAGGACCGCTCTCGATCGAAAACAAAAACCATCGTGGAGGCGAAAGGCGACGACAATGCTCTTTGGATACGAAAGATCGTGGCGAGCGTCTCAAATCGACCGCTCAGCGACGTGGCATCCGAAGATAAACTAGCCGACCTCGGGTTCGATTCGTTGATGTTTGTCGAGCTGCAAGCGGCGGTCGAGGACGCGGGCGGGCGTGTCCTGTCCCCCGATACGTTGAACGAAGTGCAGACGGTGCGCGAGCTGCTGACCGCCGTGACGCGAGTCGATAAATTGAAGAAGCTTGCTGACGAACCGCGCGCTGAGGAGAAAAACGATGAGGACGAGATCTACATTCCGGGCGTTGTACGGCGCATCGGCAACGCCGTCGTCACGGCCGCGACGAATACGCTCTACGATGCAGTGCTCGACACGCACATCGAGGGCTCACCAAATGTGCCGCAGCACGTTAATTTTATCGTCGCCCCAAACCACACCTCGCATCTCGATACGGGTCTTGTAAAAAAAGCGCTCGGCAAAGATGTTGCCGAGCAAACGGTCGCGGTCGCGGCCGCCGACTACTGGTTCGATACGAAATACAAGCGCGCGTATATGAACAACTTTACTACGCTCGTCCCTATCGAACGGACCGGAAGTTTGCGCCAGAGCTTGCGCCACGTTACTCAAATTCTCAACGAAGGCTATAACGCACTTATCTTTCCCGAGGGCGGACGGCAAGAGTCCGGCCAGATCGCAGAGTTCAAACCGATCATCGGCTACTTGTCGCTAAATCAAAAGATCGGGATCTTGCCGATCTACATTTGGGGAACCTACGATGCATTTCCAAAGGGGATGATCATTCCGCCGCGCACTAGCATCGGTGCTAAGATCGGCGCAAAGGTCGGACGATTTCTCGAATACGACGAACTTAAGAAAATGACCGAGGGCGTTCCGAATACCGAAGCATATCGCCTCGTTGCCGCTCGCGTGCAGCACGAGATCGAGAACATGCGTGATGGTACGCGGCGAAAATTCGAGGTCGATCTGCTGCGTAAACAATGGAAATCCGAGCGCAGGCGTTCGCGTAAACAGGAACCGGTGATTGAGGACTAGCCAATTCGATCTGAAACAGATCTAAAAGACGAGGCGTAATACTAGAATATGAAATTTCTTAAAGCACTTTTTGTCGTTACAGTTTTGCTCGTTTCGAACCTATCGGCGCAGAAAGCGCCGCTCAAGGTCGAGTTTGAGAAGTTTACTTTGCCAAACGGACTTGAGGTGGTTTTTCACGTCGATCGCAGCGATCCGGTCGTAGCCGTTTCGATAACGGCTCACGTCGGTTCGGCCCGCGAAAAGGCCGGACGCACGGGATTTGCTCATCTTTTCGAGCATCTTTTGTTTCTTGAATCGGAGAACCTCGGCAAAGGTGGACTCGACGCAATGAGCGCGCGGATCGGCGGCTCGGGTGCCAACGGCTCGACAAATCGCGATCGAACCGACTATCTGCAGACCATCCCGAAGGACGCTCTTGAAAAAATGCTTTGGGCCGAGGCGGACAAGCTCGGCTGGTTTATCAACACGGTCACTGATCCGGTTCTGGCGAAGGAGAAGCAGGTCGTAAAGAACGAAAAACGACAAAGCGTCGATAACGAACCTTACGGCCACACCTTCTATGTGATCGACAAGCATCTATATCCCGGCGATCATCCGTACAACTGGCAAGTCATTGGCTCGCTCGAAGATCTCGACCGTGCGACGCTCGCAGACGTGAAGGAATTCTATCGCCGATGGTACGTCCCGAATAATGTCACGCTTGTCGTCGCCGGTGATTTTGATACCGTGCAGGCAAAAAAGTGGGTTGAAAAATATTTTGGCGAGATAAAGCGCGGTGACGAGGTCAAGCCCCAAACGAAGCGCCCCGGCGTCGTGCGTGAAATGACAAAACTCTATCACGAGGACAATTTTGCAAACTTGCCCGAGCTAACGCTTGCCTGGCCCGTCGTCGAACAATATCATCCTGACAGCTATCCGCTCGCGGTTCTCACTCGATATCTGTCGCAGGGCAAGAAGGCGCCGCTCTACAAGGTAATCGTCGAAGAAAAGCAGCTCGCACCAGATGTTGCGATGTATGTCTATGATTCGGAACTTGCCGGGCAGATGCATGTGGCGGTGCGAGCGTTCGACGCCAAGGATCTGGACGAGGTTGCGGCGGCGGTCAACGACGCGTTTGCGCGATTTGAGAAGGACGGCATTTCGCAAAAAGATCTCGATCGAATAAAGGCTGGTCAAGAGACGTCCTTTTACAACTCGCTATCAAATGTGCTCGGCAAGGGCGCACAGCTCGCGCAGGGGAATATTTTCGCTGGCGATCCGGGCTACCTTGAGAAGGACATTCAAAATATCCTAGGCGTGACGACCGCCGACGTTCGGCGCGTTTACGACAAGTACATAAAGGGCAAAAAGTTTGTCGCGACGAGTTTTGTGCCAAAGGGCAGCGTCAACCTCGCCCTTGAGGGCTCAACCAGAGCCGACGTTGTTGAGGAGAAGATCGTCGCCGGTGCCGAGGACGATGTCGATCCGAATGTTGAGGCCAAATACGAGCGGACGCCTTCGTCGTTCGATCGCAGCAAGGAACCGCCATACGGCCCTTCGCCCGCGGTAAAAATACCAACGATCTGGGAGAGCAAACTTAAGAACGGACTTCGCGTCTTTGGCATCGAGAATCGCGAAGTTCCCCTTGTCGATTTTGAGATCGTCATCGACGGTGGCCAAATGCTCGACCGTCTCGACAAAGTCGGCGTCGCGAATATCATGGCGCAGATGATGACCGAAGGAACTCGCCGAAAAACTCCGCAGCAACTTGAAGAGGCGATCGAGCAACTTGGCGCTTCGATCAACGTGTATGCGAGTAGTGAGGATGTAACGATCGGCGTAAACACGCTTGCGAAGAACTACGACGCTACGCTTGCACTTGTTGAGGAGATCCTTTTCGAGCCGCGTTGGGACGCTAAAGAATTTGATTTGATAAAACAGGGTGTGATCAGCGATATACAACAGCAGCGAGCAAACCCGAACGCGATCGCGCAGCTCAGTTACAACAGTCTTATGTATGGCAAGGACAATATGCGCTCGCGCAGTATCTTGGGCACCGTCGAGTCCGTCAACGCGATTACGCTCGATGATCTAAAGGCGTTCTATGCCAAGAATCTCTCGCCTTCGGTTGCGAGAATGCACACTGTCGGGGCGATCGATAAGACGAAAGTCGTGACTTCGTTAAAAGGCATCGGTGCAAAATGGAAGGCGAAACGTGTAAGCATTCCTGTGTATAAGACGCCTGACGCTCCGCAGAAGGCGCAGGTATATTTCTACGACGTGCCGGACGCGAAACAATCGGTTATCAGATTTGGCTATCCGGCGCTTGCGGTTACGGACGCCGACTTCTATCCGGCAACGGTCGCCAATTACATTCTCGGCGGCGGCGGGTTTGCGTCGCAGTTGACGCAGCAGCTACGCGAAGGTAAAGGCTACACGTATGGGATCAACTCTTTCTTTTCAGGGACAAAGAGCCGCGGGACATTTACGATCGCGAGTGGCGTCCGCAGTAACGTGACGCTCGAGTCGGCACAGCTTGTTAAAGAAATACTCCGCGATTATGGCAAGAACTACAACGAGAACGATCTCGCCACCACCAAGAGCTTTTTGATCAAGAGCAACGCTCGAGCATTTGAGACGTCGGGTGCAAAGATCAATATGCTCGACAACATCAGCAAGTATGGTTGGAAATACGATTACGTAAAGCAGCGTGAGCAAATAGTGAATTCAATGACCGTCGAGAGGATCAGAGAGCTGTCGCAGAAGTACTTTAACGGCGATCGGATGATCTGGCTGGTCGTCGGTGATGCGAAAACGCAACTGCCGAGATTGAAGGAACTCGGGTTTGGCGAGCCGATCCTGTTACCAAAATAGATGGCAAAGAAAAAGGCGCTTGCCAAGGTAGAAAAGAAAATACTTATCACCGGCGGTACCGGTTTTTTAGGCACGCACATCGTGCGCCAATTGCTTGACGCGGGTGAAAAGAACATTCGCGTGATGGCCTCGCGTGTGCCCACGTGGATGACGGACGCGGGTGTCGAGCCGAGCGAAGGTTCGGTAACGCACGGCGGTGACGTTGCCGCGGCAGTAAAAAATGTGTCGGCGATCTTTCACCTGGCAGGAAAAGTCTCGCGTGACAATTCGGATGCCGCTGCGATGAATAGGGTTCATCTCGAAGGCACGCGCCTATTGTGTCAAGCTGCGAAAGAATCGGGCGTGAAAACGATGATACTTGCGTCGTCGAGCGGGACGATCGCGGTGAGCGAAACTGACGAAGTTGTCGATGAGACGTACCCTCAGCCGGTTTCGTTGATCTCGCAATGGGCGTATTACGCGTCAAAGTTCTATCAGGAACGCACTGCGATCGAGAATTTCAACGACAAGGACGCGCGGCTTGTGATAATGAATCCTTCCGTGCTGCTCGGCCCCGATGATGATCGTTTGTCATCGACGAAGGTCGTGCTTGATTTTCTCGCATCCAAGATACCGTACTGTCCGTCGGGCGGGTTGAACTTTGTCGATGCACGCGATGCTGCCACGGCATTCGTCACCGCGCTCGACAAAGGGCGTCATCTGGAAAAGTACTTGCTTGGTGCAGAAAATATGACATTCGCACAGTTTTTCGGGCGCCTTGAACGACTTTCCGGAGTTTCGGCTCCGGCAATGAAAGTCCCTAAAAGACTCGCGGTGGCCGGTTCATCGATGATCGAATCATTTTTTAAGAATTTGGGTCGCACGTCGCCCGTTCAGACGAGCGAGGTCGAGCAGGCCGAGCATTTCTGGTATTTTGATTCGTCAAAGGCGATCGGAGAATTGGGCTTTGCCCCGCGCGACCCGCAAGAGAGCTTGAACGACACCATCAAATATATCCGCGAAAACTTTCTCGGCGAGGGCATATTCTAGATAACGGTTTCTAAACGCCGCAGCCCGCCTGAACTTCCTTGATCATCTCAAGTTTTCCGCCACGGAGTTCAAATGCTGCAGTTCCGGCACCTTCGTAATACTCTGCGTAGATCGCGACTTCCATCGTGCCGTCGCCATTCAGGTCGGCGATGCCCGAGATCTCATAACGATGCGGCGGGCCAACGTCCTCCTGATCAGGTTTGTAAATATTACCATCGACCATAAGATCCGTGACCTCGGCTTTGGTCACCGTTCTTAGCAAAACAAGCGAATAGTCACCCGCATTAAGTTTCGTAAAGTACCTATCGCTTGCGCGTGTTGCTGTGATGACAACTTCGTCTTGGCCATCGCCGTCGAGGTCTATTTGAAAGGCCTGAGTGATGCGAACTATAGGATTTTTAACGCCCTGCTTTTTTAGAAACGACGCGACGGCGCGTTTATAAACAGCATTCCGGGCCGAGATGCGCTTTGGGATGCGGGGCATCGGTTTCCATTTTGCATTTGACCCGATGGCCAGGCCGAGACGTTCTTTCATGCCCATATTCACTCGGTAGAAATCCTGGCACACATCTTCGATCGGTGCCCGTCTCGCCGCGTAGATCATCTTCCTTTCCTTGCCACCAAAGCCGAAGACGTTAAGGTCCATCACACTATTCAGTATCGATTCTGCGGCAAGGCCAGGCTCGACCCACGCTCCGTTTTGCGAGCCGCCGATCAAACCGCCAAGGCGGAGATCGACTATTGGGACCGACCTTTCTTGCGGCAACGCAAACGAGCTAAACAGTAGGCAGACGAGCAGTATGCTCTGAACAAAATAAGTTTTCATAAGGTTTGGTTGTCAGGCCGACGCTTTACCACACGCAAGCCTGCAAAGATCACAAGGCCTAAAATGGCTGCGATCACGATTGCGAGGCCCTCCTTCGCAAAATCTACTTGTGTTAGCAGCCAGACGATCAGCCCGATCGAAAGCACGGCCGCGACGACGCCGAGCGGAACGGCGAATGGTGCAGGTTGCTCCAGATTTTCGCGATTGCGAAAAACCGGCAAGGCGAGGCATGTGGTCGCATAAACGAGAAGGCGGGTGATAGTTGCGATAGCGACGGCCGTAAGGAACGATGACTGGATCGTGAGGATCAGAATCACGACTGCGGTCGCGAGAATTGCGACATAAGGCGTTTTGAACTTTGCATGAGTTTTCTCAAACACAGCTGGCAGATCACGCTGTTCGCTCATTGCAAAGAGCATTCGGGTTGATGCGAGTACACCGACATTCAAGTTGCCGAAGATCGAGATCAGCGCGCCGACCGTGATAAACGCGCCGCCGAGTGGCCCCATAAACGCTGCCGCCGCATCGGCGATCGGGCGTTCGGACTTTGCGAGTTCGGGCAACGTGCCGATGCTCACGATTTGGATCGCGATGTAAAATGCGGCAACTATCAGCAAGCCGGTGATCAGGCCGAATGGAATGGTTTTGGCTGGTTCCTTCGTTTCGCCCGCGAGGACGACTGAGGCCTCGAAGCCAACGAACGCATAGATCAGCAGAAGAACGGCGCTCGAAAAGGCGCCGTATTCAGGAACGACATCAAAACTAACATTCTGTGGCGAGACAAAGAACATTCCGACGACGGCGAAGACGAGCAGCGGTACGAGCTTGCCGACGGTAAAGACGTTTGTCATCATTGCCGACTCGCGGATGCCTACAATATTGACGATGGTAATTACCGCGACGATGACGGTGACCAGGCAAACGCGCATCGCTCCCTCGTTTGCGCCCGGCAGAAAAAAACCGAGATACGTGACAAGCAGATTGCAGTTTGCGGCAAATGTCGCGACTCGCACGATCCAATAAAGCCAGCCCACCTCGAATCCGACTGCTGAGCCAAACGCCTCTCTCGCATACAGATATGGGCCGCCTGTCGCGGAGAATCGGCTCGACACCTCGGCATAACACAGCACAACGAGCGCAATGATCACGGCACACGCGACGAAGGCAAGCAGACTGTACGAGCCTATTGCCGCATACACTTTTGCGGGTAGGCCAAAGATACCGGCTCCGATGATCGTGTTGATAACGACCGCCGTAAAGTCCCAGCGACCAAGGCCGCGTATTAGTTTCTCTTCGCTCATGTGCAAGTTGATCTCTTTCGTGTCCGTAGCCCGCGTGTAAACAAGGGCTATCGTCGCGTATATTCTACCGTAGCCCTCACTTACGTGCGCGCCGACTGACACACGGATTTCATTCGGTTATACTCTTAAAACCACCAGAGGTAAAGAACTTATGAATGGATTGCGAGTTTCTGCGACGTGGATTTTGGTGATCTGCGTGTTAGCTGCGAGTAGTTTCGCGCAGATCAAGCAGAATGGCGAGATCGTTGTTCCAAGAAACTATAAACCGCCGGTGATAACCCGCTCGGTCGAACTGCAATCGATACTTGATGCCGCAATGAAGGACACTCTTTCGCAGTTTGCAGCGAAAGGGTTTAAGGCGACAGATGTTGCGGCGACGGTTATCGATCTGCGAAGCGGAATGAAAATGGCCGAGGTTCGCGGCGAGGAGCGCATTTATCCCGCTAGCGTTTCTAAAATGTTTTACATGGCCGCGCTTCAGAGGCAACTTGAGGACAAGAAAGTGACGCCGACGCCGGAGCTTGAACGGGGCGAGCGGGATATGATCGTCGATTCCTCGAATGAAGCCACGCAGTATGTGTTGGACGTGATAACCGATACATCGAGCGGCGCGGAAAAGCCAAAAAAAGAATTTGATGCCTGGCAGTTCAAACGAAATCGCGTAAATCGTTGGTTCACTGCGATGGGCTACACGAACATCAACATCAATCAAAAGACATTTTGCGAGGACGCTTACGGCATCGAGCGGCAGTCGCGTAACTTTCCGACCGAGGCCGCGAACCGCAATATGCTGACGACAAACGCAACCGCGCGGCTCATGGCCGAGATCGTCACAGGAAACATCGCGACGCCCGAACGAACGGCAAGGATGATGAACCTGATGAAGCGCGATCCGTGGGGAAAATCTGCCGACGCCGACGATCAGAACAACGGTTTTACCGGCAAATATTTTATCGATCGTGATATTCGCGACATAAAACTCTGGTCAAAGGCCGGCTGGACGTCGAAAACGCGGCACGATGTTGCTTACATTGAAACTGCCGACGGCCTTAAACTCGTAATAGCCGTTTACACAGAAAATCATGCGAGGGAACGCGACTTCATTCCGACAGTTGCCGGAAAAGTCATCGAAAGTTTGAGGAGCACATGAGGAGAATAATGAGGAACAGGACCGTTTTATTTTTTGCAATACTTTTAGCCACAACGAGCGCTTTTGCGCAGGGCAGCTACAAACAGCCGCCAAAAGAGATCATGGATGTGCTTAACGCTCCGGCGACACCCACAACGAGCGTTTCGCCTGCGCGCGACAAGATCGCGTTGCTGACGCCGCTCCGATATCCGCCGATCGCCGATCTTGCGCAGCCGATGCTGAGATTGGCCGGAACGCGGCTCAATCCGAACACGAACGCTCCGCATCTGCAGGGTTATGCCGTAAGTTTGACGCTCAAGAACATCTCCGACGGCCGCGAGACGCCGGTCAGTCTGCCTGCGGGGGCAAAGATCTCAAATCCTCAATGGTCACCCGACGGCAAGTACATTGCGTTTGGTAACATCACGCCGTCGGGCGTCGAGCTTTGGTTTGTTGATACGGCTACAGCCAAGGCAAGCAAAGTCAAAAGTGTGTTGCTTAACACGGCTTTCGGCGGTTATGGTTGGGAAGGTTCGACGCATGTTTCGGCAAACCTGATCGCGTCGGGGCGCGGCCCGGCACCGGCGTACAGAGACGTCGTTCCAAGTGAGCCGAATATTCAGGAAACTACGGGCCGTCGCGGCGTCGTTGCGACGGTGCAGGATCTGCTCAGATCGCCGAACGACGAAAAGCTCTACGATTATTACGCTACCTCGCAGCTCGCGCTGATCGGCGTCGATGGTAAGGTCCGCAACATCGGAGCGCCTGCGATATTCGACAACGCGGTAATTTCGCCGGACGGCAAGTACGTGTATGTCTCTCGCGTCGTGCGACCGTATTCTTACCTGTTTCCTGCGTCGCGGTTCCCGAAAACACAAGAAGTTTGGGATGCGAACGGTAAGCTCGTTCACAAATTGCGTGACGTGCCGCTGCTCGACAACATTCCGAGCCAGGGCGTGCCAACGGGCCCGCGCGGGTTCCAGTGGATACCGATCGAGGGCTCGACATTGAGCTGGACCGAGGCGCTAGACGGCGGCGATCCCCGAAATAAGGCAACGCATCGCGACAAGCTTATGAAGCTTGCGGCACCGTTCACCGGCTCTCCGACCGAGATGCTCAAGACCGAGCATCGCTTTCAGGGTCGTCAATTTGGCGAGCGCGACGGCGTGATGTTCTTTTACGATTTCAATCGCGACACACAGCGACGGCGGATGTTTGTGACTGATTATCGCAATCCCGCGAACGCAAGCCTGATCTCCGATCTCAACATCAACGATCGTTACAACGACATCGGCCAGCCAGTGACTCGTATTCAGCCGAACGGCGTTACGCTTGTACGACAGGATGGCACCGACATCTTTCTAACCGGACTGGGAGCATCGCCAGAAGGTGACCGTCCCTTTCTAAGGCGCATGAGTCTCAAAACCCTAACGACCGACGAGATGTTCCGCTCGGGCAAGGACGAGTACGAGGCGTTCGTTGCGCTGATGAATGACGACGGCGGCAACTTTATCACGCGAAGAGAGTCGCTCACCGAGCCGCCCAATCTTTTTCACCGCCAATCTTGCCCGCCGGGCAAGGTCTGCACAGCGATGGCTTACCGACCGTTAACGGAATTTAAGGATCCGGCGCCACAGCTTCGCGGCATTAAGAAACAGCTCGTGAAGTACAAACGCGCCGACGGCGTCGATCTGTCGTTCACGCTTTACCTGCCGCCGAATTACAAAGAAGGTACGCGGCTGCCGACGCTCGTTTGGGCGTATCCTGAGAGCTTTACCGACGCGGGCGTCGCGGGTCAGGTAACGGGCTCAACGAACCGTTTCACGCAGATCGGCGGCATCTCGCATCAATTTCTGTTGCTGCAGGGTTACGCGATCCTCGACAACGCATCGATGCCGATCGTCGGCCCGCCCGAGACAAAGAACGATACATTCGTTAAGCAGGTCGTCGATGCCGCGCAGGCCGCGATCGACAAGGGCGTCGAAATGGGCGTCGTTGACCGCGACCGAGTCGGTGTAGGCGGTCACAGTTACGGAGCGTTTATGACGGCGAACTTGCTCGCCCACAGCGATATGTTCCGCGCCGGTATCGCCCGCAGCGGCGCGTACAATCGCACTCTGACGCCGTTCGGGTTTCAGGACGAAGTGCGAAACTTCTGGGAGGCGACGCGTATCTACACTGAAGTTTCGCCGTTCTTTTACGCGAACAAGATCAACGAACCTGTTCTGCTCATCCACGGCGAAGCGGACAACAATCAGGGCACGTTTCCGATCCAATCCGAACGCCTCTTCGCGGCTATCAGCGGCAACGGCGGAACCGCGCGTCTCGTAATGCTGCCGCATGAGTCGCACGGCTACTCGGCCCGCGAATCGACCGAGCACACGCTCTACGAGATGGCCGCATGGATGGACAAGTATGTGAAGAATGCAAAACCACGTCAGTCAAAATAGGTCGTTGAGACGAAGCCGGTTGTTATTATTGAGGTAATTATTATGAAACGAATCGCTGTCCTTATCTTGGGATTCCAACTTTGTGTCGCTGCGGCCGCTCAGACAATGCCGCCGGGCGCCGATCCCAAATTGTGGGAAAAAGCCCTGAAAATACATCGCAAAGCGATAATCGTCGATGGCCACAACGATATTCCATCTCCGATGGTCGATGACGACTTTGACCTATCGACAAATTCCGTCGGCAAGTATCATCGCGACGGCGACCCGTTTCACACGGATCTTGCGAGATTAAAGGCGGGCGGCATTACGGGCGCATTCTTCTCGATCTATGTGTCGGGTTCAACGCTGACCAGCGGCGGTGCCATGCGGCGTGCGATGGATCTGATCGACGCAACATATCGCGAAGCGGAGAAACACAACGCTCGGCTGACAACGTGCACGACGGCGGCCGACATCCGCCGCGCCAAAAAGCAGAACAAGATCTGCGCCCTGATGGGCATCGAGGGCGGCTACGCGATCGAGAATTCGCTCTATGCGTTGCGTAATTTTTATCGCCTCGGCATTCGCTACATGACGTTGACGCACAATGTCACGCACGATTGGGCCGATTCGCACGTGACGCAGCCGAAACACGGCGGCCTGAGTGATTTTGGCCGCGAGGTCGTTCGCGAGATGAATCGTTTGGGCATGCTCGTCGATATCTCGCACGTGTCGGTCGATACGATGAATGACGTATTGGACGCGTCGACGGCGCCAATAATAGCGTCGCACTCGTCCGCACGTGGCGTTGCCGATCACACACGGAATGTGCCCGACGACGTGCTCCGGCGTGTTGCAAAGAATGGCGGCGTGATAATGATAAACTTCCTGCCCATGTTTCTTGACGCTCGCTCGGCAAAAGAGGCTACCGAAAGAAACGTACGGCTGCGGCCTCAGTTTGAGGAAATGCGTAAACGCTTTGCTAACGACCCCGAAGGCTTTAACGAGGCCGAGCGAAAGTTGCTCGCCGCCAACCCGATCTACATTCCCGATTACACCCGGATCGTCGATCACATCGACCATATGAAAAAGATCGCCGGTATCGACATCGTCGGCATCGGGTCCGATTACGACGGCATTCCGTTTCTGCCCGCCGGCATGAACGGCGCCGAAGACCTCGCACTTGTCACATACGAAATGCTACGGCGCGGGTACACCGAGGCTGAGATTCGCAAAGTGCTCGGCGAGAACTTTATGCGGGCTTTTGCCCAGGCAGAGAAAGTTGCCGGAAACCGCCAGATCAGCGCCACAGGAAGTTTGAAGAAGTTAGTTAAACCATAGGTGGCCGCCTATAGACCTCTACCGATCACCTACTTGACTATACTCCGAATTGTGCGTATAACTACGGCGTAATCCCTAATTTATTTTCTTAGATCAGGAGCAGGCCACCTTTTGCTTGATGCTGCAGTGGCTGGGTTTGCTCGAAGTTCTGCATCAGTTCTTTATAAAGGAGACATCGATATGAAAAAACTAATTTTTATGACAATGACGCTGATCGCGGCGTCGTTTTTTTTGATATAGTGTGGCGCCCCCGCCGCCAACAACGCCGCTAACGCCGGCAATAAAGCGGCGAATACTGCGACTGCCCCGGCCGCCGATAAAGCTGCCCTTGAAGGCGATATCAAGAAGATGATGGATGATTTTGCCGCCGCTCTTAACAAGGGCGACGCGGCTGCGCTCGATAAGATGTATTCGGACGACTACACATTGGTCGACCAGGATGGCGTGATGCAGACAAAGGCCTCACGGCTCGAAGCGATCAAGTCCGGCAAGATCAAATGGGAAGGGCTGAAGTTTAGCGATCTGAAGATCAAAACACATCCTTCGGGCGACGGCGCAGTCGTTGTCGGCCATGTTACGGGCAAAACGACCATGGACGGCAAGTCCGAGGATCGACATTCGATGGTCACATGGGTCATGCGCAAAATGAAGGACACGGGCTGGCAGTTTGTGAATGCCCAGATCACCGACATAAAAGGCGACGCGGCGAAGGCTGATGACAAGAAGGCCGATGACGACAAGAAGGGCGATGACGACAAAAAAGAAGCACCGCCAGCGAATAAGTAAGAAAAGTTGAGTACAAAGGAAACAAGGGAAGCAACACTTCCCTTGTTTTATTTTTGGAGGGCAAATTGTCTGTTTGCTCTTCGTCCGTTGAGATCCACAGGAGGGATTGTTATGAAACGAGTTTTTGGAATTGCCATTTTGATGGCAGCGACTTTTAATTTTGCGTTTGGGCAGTGTAGCGACGCTGACAAAAAGGCGCTCGAGGGGCTCGATAAAGCATGGAGCGTTGCCGGCCAAAACGGCGACAAAGCAGCGCTCATGAATATCTACGCCGACGATTTTGCCGGCTTTCCCGACATGGTCGGTAAGACAGCGGCCATCGACGACACAATGGCGGCTTTCGAGGATAGCAAAACAAATCCGCCGACGTCCACGACGACTCCCGATCATTATATTGTCACCTGTACGCCGGTTTCGGCGACGGTGACCCATCGCAACGTTACGGTCTCGAAGTCGGGCTCAACGACTTACTCCCGCAGCGTTCACTTTCTCGAGAAACGTGGCGGCAGATGGCAGGTGGTCAGCAACGTAGGCGGCTCTCTTAACGATGGCGGGATCATTTGGTATCTCGAGCAGGACTGGAACAACGCGATTCTAAAACGCGATCGTGGCTGGTTTGAGAAGAATTACGCTGCCGACTTCACGGGCGTCGATACGATGACCGGAAAGCTGTCGAATAAGGGTGAGGATATTGCCGGCTTGATGAATGACAAAGGAACGTTGGAGCTGGCCGAGACCTCGGAGATGAACGTTCGAGTTGACGGCGACCGGGCGATCGTCACCGGCATCTTTCGTACAAAAGGCAAAGACGAAAAAGGCGTGGCGTACGACCGCCGCTCACGATTCACCGACACCTGGATAAAACGCGACGGCCGCTGGATGGCATGGGCGTCGCAGGGAACGCTGATTCAATAAAATAAAGAGTCTGTCTTAAAAGTTGTGGCTTGCCGCTCTATTTGCGGAGGAGCTTGCTCCTCCGCGCATTGTCTGATACCCTTGCGGCTTTGCCGCCGCCCAAAGCCATTTTATGTCCAACTTTCGGCGGCGGCAGAGCCGCTTTTGTTCTATAGCTCACCGGTGGGCAAGCCTCACCGCAAATAGAGCGGCAAGCCGCAGAAGTGAACTACGCCGGAAATTGAAAACCAACACACTTTTCGGACAGCCACTGTAGTCAGAATATGATCGGCGAAATTCTTTTACTCTTCGCTGTTGTCGATTCTGCTCAGATATCTTGGGCTGTAATTGATTCGCCGCGTCTCATACAAACCGCGGTCGATTGTTCCTTCGACAAGTTCGTATCCTAGTAGAGCGAAGATGCGCCCGCGAAGGAAGATCGGTCGCGCGTTGCCGTACCAATCGATGCAAGAAGCTCGGCACCCGTCATTTTTCGATGTGTTTTTTGCTTCGAGCTCGCCGATCTCGTAAAAATTCAGGTTCTCATTCCGCAGAAACAGTATCGCTGCCGAATCTTCGACCAGGTGGCGATAGCCGGGGCGGCCTTGGCGAGCGATCGGCAGACCGAGCAGTCCGCTGTCGTCGCCGTCGGGCTTGTAGAAAAAGCCGTGACTGCGGAGTTCGCCCTGCGACGCTTTTTTTCGAATATAGCTTGGTCGTACACGCGGCCCGTCATCGAGTCGAACAGGTGAAAAATACAGATCGCTGCCGTTCGTTCCGACGACTACTGCGGCATTGCCCATCTGCTCGATGCGGTCAACACTGTGATCGAGGTGAAGATCTGTAACACGCGCCGACTTCCAATTGACCGCAAAAAGATTTGCTCCGTCGCTTTTTTTCTGGCGTCCCCAGCCGTTGCCCGTGCCATAAAGCAGGTAATCGCCGACAAATCGATTTTGGAATGTGTAACCCTCGACGTTTGGCATGTCGCGATAGCTGTCTCTTGCGGCCGATTCGCTGCCGTCTGAGAATTTATCGCCGGTCGTACGGAACAATGCCACGTCGCCGTTTGCGCGTTCCGAGCCCCACATTTGCTCGCCTTGGCCATCACTGCGAACGAGGACATTCAACTGTTCATCGTCGCTCTCGAGGAACGAGAACTGATCAACCGGAGCGCCGTTGACACCAAGAGCGCTCGGCGCCGAACCGTCGAGCGGCATCTTGTAGAGCATTGAATCCGTGCGCGGCTTACCGCCGCCGCGATGGTTGTAGTTCCACTCGGTCGTCCATACGTACACCGATTTTGGCGAGACATAGAATACACGGCCCGGAGCCGCGAGCACCGCCGTGCCTTTGCACGTCATATCGCGCGATGCAAGATCGCAGACCGTCACAGTATGCAGAGCCGAATACGAATTCTGCTCTACGGGACGCTCTGCACGGTAAACCTCGGTCGCCGAAACTATCGGAGAGAATTCAGTATCCTTCGCCCCTTTATGCCAGCGCCGGAGTGCGGGAAACTGCTGCTTGAGATTGTCGTAACCGTAAAAATATTGCGGTGTGTAAAAGATCAGTTTGTCGCCGATGAGACGGCTCGCGTAGTTTCGCGACGAGTAATAGTCGTTTGACCTGAGATGATGGGTCGAACGATAGGACAAGCGACCGTCACGGTTGATGTCAAAAAGATTAATCTCTGTTCCGCCGCGTCCGTAGCTATAGCCGACGACGACGACGCAATCGCCTGAGATCAGCATTTCGTCGTACCAGTCATTGCTCGGATTTATACCGGGCGGATAGGCGTTGACGGAAGAAACCGACTTAAGAGAGCTGTCGCCGACCTTGATCGTGAAAAGGCGACCGCGACGCAGGATGACGAGATGGTCGCCGTGAACTTTTACAATGCCGCCCTCGTCAACGCCCGCGTGCTGTGTGTTCGTGATTGAGTCGTCTTTATCGCTAGATTTGCTTTTCGCCTCGGATTTTGCAGCGGGCGAAGCGGCGGCATTCGTTGAGCTTGTTACCCCGTCCGCCATGTAGCCTTGATCGCGCCGCTGGTTTTCCTGAATCTTCTTGAAATATTCTTTCAGCTCGGCTTCGGATTTGAACGGGCGCATCGTCTTCCGCGGTTTGCTGCCTGCGATAGACAACGCAGCCGGATCGACCTCGCCGACGCCGACAAAGCCCAACAACTTAAGACTTGAAAACGAATAAACGGCGATCCCCGCCGTCAAAACTATCGATCCGACAATAACTAGCTTTTTCATATTTCCTCCGCTTCTGTTGGCAAACCGCCACAAAATCACGTTGCAGGTTTTGAACGCAGGGCAGGGAAAGGTCTTGCAGAAAAAAAGTGTCGAGTGGAAAGACGGGTAAGGTATACGCCTTCGCGGCGTCACGAATTCGCTGAGCGGCACAAGGGAAAAGACGGCCAGAGCCGCCTTTTCTATTCAACGTTGAATGTTACGCCCTTGGTTATGCGCGGGCTTTACGCAACTGCGGACGAGGGCGTCCACGTTCCCTTATCCTCCGGCGCCGTGGCATTTTTTAAACTTTTTGCCTGAGCCGCAGTAGCACGGGTCGTTTGGTTTCATCTTCGGCGTGTCGCGAACGTATGGCGTGTGACGCGCGGCCTCGGCACCGGCGACGTCGGCGGTTGCCATCGCACCGGTAAACGCCATGCCGGCCGATTGACGACGCGCACGTTGAAGCTCGAGACGCTCTAACCTCTCCCGCTCTTCCTGTTCATCGCGATTGACGATCTCGAGATTGAACAACGCCTTTGTCGTATTCGTGTCGATGCGATCGAGCATGTCCTGAAACATGTCGAACGATTGCTTTTTGTATTCGACGAGCGGATCTTTCTGCCCATAGCCGACAAGGCCGATGCCCTGTTTTACGTGATCGATCGAGAGCAGGTGGTCCTTCCACTGGCTGTCGATGATGTTGAGCATGATGTAGCGCTCATACGCGCGCAGGCTATCACCGCCCGCCAGTTTTTCTTTTTCCGCGTAATTAGCCGACGCCTTTTTCCATATCGCTTCTTCGATCTCGTCGGGCAGCATTGTTTTGAAGTCGACGCCCGCGTCCTTTGCCGGATCGACTGCATAAATATTGTCGATCTCGGCCGCATAAGTTTCGACTTCCCAGTTGTCGGGCGACACCTCAGCGTTCAGATAGCTCGCTGTCAGGTCGCGAAGCAGGTCGCGCGCGACGCCGTTCTCACCAAGTAGATATTCACGGTGCTCGGGCTCGAACATCAACTGCCGCCTGAGGCTGTAGATGGTTTCGCGTTGGCGATTCATCACGTCGTCGTATTTGAGCACGTGTTTGCGCGTCTCAAAGTTACGCGCCTCGACCGCACGCTGTGCTCGCTCGATCTGCTTAGAGACGGTGCGCGACTCGATCGCGACGCCTTTTTCCATGCCGAGCCATTCCATCATCGAGCGAACCTTGTCGCCCGCGAAGATTCGCATCAGATCGTCTTCGAGTGAGAGAACGAATCGCGAGCTTCCGGGATCGCCCTGGCGGCCCGCACGTCCGCGAAGCTGGTTGTCGATACGACGCGACTCGTGACGCTCTGTGCCGAGGATGTGGAGACCGCCGGCAGCGACGACCTCTTTATGCTCTTCGGCGACGACGCGCCTTGCCTTAACAAGTTCGGCCTCGAACTGCTCTTCGGTGGCCTCGTCGGGGTTGATCTCCTGCTTTTTCAGGTACTCGCGAGCGAGAAACTCGGGATTACCGCCCAGTAGAATATCGGTTCCGCGGCCCGCCATGTTTGTCGCGATCGTGACCGCGCCTTTGCGACCCGCCTGGGCGACTATCTCGGCCTCGCGTTCGTGATATTTTGCGTTGAGCACGTTGTGCGGCACGCCGATAGCCTTGAGTTTCGCGGCGACAAGTTCCGAGTTCTCGACCGAGACGGTACCTACGAGGACGGGCTGGCCTTTTTCGTGTAGCTCCTTGATCTCATCGACAACTGCGTCCCACTTCTCCGGCAGCGTGCGGTAGATCATATCGGAGTTGTCGATACGCACCATCGGCATGTTCGTCGGTATCTGAACGACGTCGAGGCCGTAAACGGTATTGAATTCCTCAGCCTCGGTTTCGGCCGTACCGGTCATGCCGCCGAGTTTTTCGTACATGCGAAAGTAATTCTGCAGCGTGATGGTCGCGAGCGTTTGGTTTTCACGTTCGATCTTGACGCCCTCTTTCGCTTCGACGGCCTGGTGTAAACCGTCCGACCAGCGACGCCCGTGCATCAGACGGCCGGTAAAGTCGTCAACGATGATCACTTCGCCGTCCTGGACCACATAGTGATGATCGGCCTTGTAAAGCGTGTGAGCTTTTAACGCCGACTCGACGCAATGGAGCATGTCCATATTCGAGGGGTCGTAAAGATTTGAGACGCCCAGCAGCTTTTCCGCTTTGGTAACGCCCTGCTCGGTCAAAACGGACGAGTGATTTTTTTCATCGAGCAGATAATCGCCGGTCGTGACCTTCGTCTCTTCGTCCTTGTGGCCCTTTTCGAGCTGGGGGATGATCTGATTCGCCGTGTAATATTTGTCGGTAGCTTCGTCTGACGCACCCGAGATGATCAGCGGCGTTCGGGCTTCGTCGATAAGGATCGAGTCGACCTCGTCAACGATCGCAAAATAATGATCAGGCTGGACGAGCGAGTCGACATCGAACTTCATATTGTCGCGAAGATAGTCGAAGCCGAATTCGTTATTCGTCCCGTACGTAATGTCGCACGCGTAGGCGTCCTTTCGCTCGACGTCGTCCATGTCGTTCTGTATGCAGCCGACGTTGAGGCCGAGGAATTTGTGAATGCGACCCATCCACTCTGAGTCACGCGACGCGAGATAGTCGTTGACCGTTACGACATGAACGCCGCGTCCCGTCAGGCCGTTGAGGTACGACGGTAAGGTCGCCACCAGCGTTTTGCCTTCGCCAGTTCTCATCTCGGCGATACGGCCCTGGTGCAGTGCAATGCCGCCGATCATCTGCACGTCAAAGTGCCGCATTCCGGTAACCCGTTTTGACGCCTCGCGAATGGTCGCAAAGGCCTCGGGCAGTATCTCGTGCAAGATGTTCTGCTCCGCTTTGCGGCGTTCTTCTTTGTCGTCAATGCCGGTTAGTGCGCTGACAATGATTTCTTTGAACTTCGGCGTCTGTGCCTTTAACTCGGCGTCGCTCATCGCCTGCATTCGAGGCTCGAGAGCGTTGATCTCAGCGACGGTCGTCTTTACGTTCTTCAAAAAAACGTCGCTTGAGGACCCAAAAATTTTCTTTACTAACTTATCTGCAAACTTGTTGGTTGCCATGATTTCCTCGTGTATAGAGCCGGTTGGCTCGTGTCCGTAGCCCGCACGTTAGTAAGGGCTACTGTTGAAGTTGTGTTACGGTAGCCCTTGCTTACACGCGGGCTACTGACACGAAAATGGCGAGTGAATTTTTGAAAAAAGAATTTTGCTCGCCGCTACTTTGCGTCCAATGCAAGCAGCGTATCTAGCGAGCCGCGAGGAAGGCGGGTTACGACCGAGACTTGGTCATTGTCGGATGTGAATCTTGTATTGGCGATGACGGCCTTTCGCAATTTTGTGCTGTCCGGCGTGTCATAGAGTCGCAGCGTGCCCTCAAGCTCCTTTATCAACTCGAGCGCAGTTTGCGGCGACTGTTTCTTTACCGCGACATTTACGTCGAAGGCTTTGTTGTCGAGAGAATAGCTAAATCGGGAATCTACCGCCTCGATACCGCTGAATTCGTTATTCGCAAGGCAGTCACCGAGCGAATAGCCGTATTCCATGCCGCGGCTAAAAATCTCGAGCGAGGGTCGCAGAGCGTCATTTGTGACATCGAACCTGGCCGGCGTGTAACGTCCGGCTTTGTTCGCGGCAACGCACGGCAGGGCAGTCGATTTAGCAACCCAAAATTTATCCTTTGCCAGATCGAATTTGCCCTTGCTCTGCAAACGACTCAGGCTGGCGAGAAAATACTCAACGTCTTCGAGATAGATCTGAACCGAGGTCGTTACAGGCGAGCGTTCATCGTCCGGCTTCTTATCCAGGTCGTCCTTTCTCTCGATCTCGTCGTTTACATTAAACTGCTTTGTCAACGCCGCCTGCTGCGCCAAAACCCCCGGCGCCGCGCCGGCCAGCAACAGCCCTAGATACACGCCAAGCGTGGCGAGAGCGATGATCGAGTTTTGGGTTTTACGCGCGTTCAAAATTATTTCTTAGCCGTATTATCGTTCGGTCGTGAAAGCGAGGTGGAATTTGGTCCCTGCTGTTGCTTTTGTTTGGCAAGCGTCTCCTGCAATTTACGTTTGATCATCTCTTGTGCGATCGGTTTTGGAATCGCGAAATTCAAGACGAAAGTCTTCCCGTCATTCGTGGTCTTTGCTCCGTCGAGAAGCGTTCTTTCGTCGCTCGGATTTTTGACCACGCCCTTACCGACGAGAATTGATAAACTCACATTACTTGCAATCGACTTCGCGCGTTCCAGTGAATTCTGTGGCGACGTAATCACTACGCTGATGTTTTCGCCGTTCTGTGAAAGGGTGGCCGTGATCTTATCCACTCCGGCGACCTTCAAAAAAGTAAGATAACCACTGTCACCGAGTGCCTCTAGGGCTGACTTGCCGATATCGATCATTTTCTGATCGCCAATAGTTTTTGAAGGATCGAACTTGGATTTTTTACGATCAAGCTTGCCGTCAGCGGTGATGAATCCATCAAGAACAAGAGTGAACTCCTTGTCGAGATCAACTTCTTTAGCTTCCCACTTTGCTGCCACATCGTTCCCAAAATCAACGAGCGGTTTCTTGTTGATCTCGACAGCAGTCACTGCTTCGCTCGACATCGGGGTCGGAAGCGGTTCTGGCGTCTCGCTCGGGTCCTTATTATCAGCCGTATCGTCTTCGTCTGGTACGGGCCGTTTTACGCGCCCTCCAGGTCTGGGTTTGCGTGTCGTCGGGTTTGATCCCGCATCGCCAAATCCGCTGGGGAGGTCGCCGTCAATCGGATTCGAATTAACTTTTGGCAATCTCTGAGGCGTGTCGATCAGGCTGTTGCCCGTAGATGGTGTTGTGATCGGGATACCGGGTGCGATAAAGCCCGAATCGATTGTCGGGTTGTTGGCCTGTTCGACCATAGCCTGAAACTGCTCAGGATTCGCGATCTGAAAGTAACCTTCGGGATACGAGAGCGGCGGAACGTCGCCACTGACATCCACGAAAGTGACGTCGCCGTCGCCGAGTTCGGTCTTGTCGTAGACGGCATCGACGTATTCGCGGTCGGTGCCAAAGAGTTTGCTGCCGACGTAGATCGTGTCGAGCACCTGACAAACGTTGCCGACGAGCGGGCTGTCGCAGCCTTTCATCGTCAAAACCGAAGTCGTCGAAAAGACAAACAGGGCAAGTAAATTAACCGCAGCCGAGACGCCGAGGATTTGGTATATGCGTTTCGACAGCTCCCAGCTCTTGATCTCGTAATTGTGAAAAAGATCGCCCTCTTGCGTCGGGGTAACGACTGTCTCCGGTTCGTATAATGAATGCTCAAACATGATCGATTAATTCTCGTCTAAGTTATTTGGCTGTAAATGCTTGCCGTCTCTTTTAGACGCTCTGCCAACGCGATGCGTTGCGAGGCAAGTTGCCATTTTAACACTCGGCGGCGGATATTGGAAGAATTAGACTTCCCCGTGCCAAAACTTTAACATCTCCGTAATGCCTCGTAAAAACAGTAGCGATAACCGAAGAAGGTCTGATTTACGCCGAAAAGGAGAGCGTAAGGGTAAACGGCGCATGACGCGCGAAAGTTCCGCCGCGCGTGAATCCCGACCTGTCGGGACCCAAACTCCCAGTCAGTTACGTGCTGTTGAACGGCTTTTGTCGGGCATCGGCGTGCCGGAACCGAAGCCTTTTGCTCCCGACGACTTTCAACTTGAGGCTCTCGCTGCGATCGAAACGAAGGATGTTTTGGTCACCGCTCCGACCGGTAGCGGAAAAACATGGATCGCCCGCGAGGAGATTCGCCGTCTTTTGGCGGAGGGAAAACGCGCTTGGTACACGACGCCGTTAAAGGCTCTCACAAACTCAAAGTATGCGGAGTTTATTGCCGAATTCGGGGCAGATAGTGTCGGCATCTTGACCGGCGACCGTAAAGAAAACTCCGACGCGCCGATTATCGTCGGTACTACCGAGATCTATCGCAACCAGCTTTTTGACGCCCTGCGCGAGGGTTTCAACGTTGAAACGGATTTTGTGATCTTTGACGAGGCTCATTACCTGTCGGACGAAGAACGGGGTCATGTATGGGAAGAGGCGATCATCCTTTCGCCGCCGCGAATCCGCTTGCTGCTGTTGAGCGCCACCGTTGGCCGTGCGGAGGAGTTTGCGGCCTGGATAGGAGAAGTCCGCGGGACAAAGGTAAGCGTCATAAAGGCCGGGCCGCGACCCGTCGAGTTGCGTGCGGCTTACTTGTCGCGGGATTTGCAGTTGTTTCCGCTGCTTGGCGAGGACGGCAAATACAACCGCGATCTGGATCAGTTTGAACAGAGAAAGTCAGGCGGATACCGGAGACGTCGAAACTAGCTACCCGGTGGAGATGATCAAAAACCACCGACGAACAGACCTGAACGCAGATACTGCCGAGCACGCTCAACAAATCATCTACGTCTACCGGTGTGTATCTGTGGCTAATTTTCTTACTTAACTCCGGCGATCAGGATGTCGATGTCGGTCTGCGGCACGAGCAGGTCGAGGGTGACCTCATTTGCACGCGAGCGGATATTTGCGGCCTTTACCATCCGTCCGTAAACTTGCTGGTCGGTGCGTTTTGAGCTGCCGAGGATCGCTTTGCCGAGCATCTGCAAACCTTCGAGGGCCGATTTTAACCCTTCCGCCTGTTCGGGTTTTAGCGTCTGAGCCGTTACCTGGAGCGAGGTTCCAGCGGTCGCGACATCGAGCGAACCTGACAAGTATCTTATCGAATCGACATTCTTACCCAGTTCGTCGTTGTCGAGCGGCAGGAACTGTGACATCCCATCCGGTGTTTTCACGGCAAAATTCATCACCGCCAACGGATTTTGCATCAACTTAGCCGTCAAGTCGGCGGACGGACGGGTCTTGGCTTCGAGCGTTTCGCGGACCCGGTTGAGGCTGCCAAGCACGAGTGTGTTGTTATCGAGGGCTGTGACGGCGATCTCTTTGGTCAATCCGTCGAGAGTCTTATGCATGACGCCGGCGATCTTTGAGTTGCTCGTTCGCGACGAGGTTTTTTGCATCACGTCCTTTGCGGTAAAGACAAAAACGGTACGTCCGTTTACCTGCTCTTCGCGATAAGTGCCTTTAGATGCAAGTTTTGCGACGGCGACAAGCGCCCCGGCGTTGATATCGCCGCTAGCGATCGCAACCGGTTCGAAATCAACCTCTTTTGCGTTCACACGCTTGATCGCCACGCCGACAGCGACCGTGTCGAATTTACGTAGGTCGACGCCGGTTCGGCTCTCGATCTCGCTGACCTTTGCCATGATCTCGCTGAGGATCGGCTGGTTCGCCGTGAGGATCTGCGGCAGAGCGTTACCAAAGAATCGCTTTGCTTCAAAGACCGCAACGCCGTCCGAGGCCGGTAGCTGCGAAACAAGCCGGCTGACGTTCCGCTTTTTCGCACGCTGTTTGCGGGTGTCGCCGGATGCAAAAGCGGCAAAATTCAGCAAGAGACAGGCGGCGACGGTAAAGGCAATAAATCGTGTTTTCATCAGATTAACCTCAAAGCTCAAGCGGGATGCTCGTCTTAACGATAACAGATGCAGTCAGGTTCGGGAATAGTTTGCCGGAAAGAATTGGCCACCGATCTCACGGATCGCGACAGATCTGAAAACCCCGTTTTATCTGTATGATCGGCGGCTAATCTTTCTTAACGACCTCGAACTCGAACGTCAGCTCTTTGCCGCGAATGATGTAGCTGAGATATTGCTCCCAACATTTACGCGTCCATCGCATCGACGCTACCTGCTGATCGAGATTGACGAGAAACTCGATGCCAAGATACTTCCACAAATTTGCGAGCGAAACATAGCATTTCAATGGCTTCAGCTCGATCTCAGTATAAAAATCAAAGACCTGTCTGCCGGGCAGGAACGTGTTGAACGTGTACGAATTAATGTGGTTACGGTGTGTCGGATCGTTCGCCCAGTCCGGGTTTGTATAGTGCGGGGTGAGCAGGTGGATCGTCCCGCCGTGGCGAGTCACACGATGCAGTTCGCCGATAAAGGCCATCACATCCGGCACATGTTCGACGACGTGGCTCGCTACGACGCGATCGAATTCGCCGTCGGCAAAAGGGTAGGGGAACTCGCCGAGGTCGTGAATGACGTCAGCGTTGGTGCGCGGATTATTATCAAGGCCGACTGCGCCCTCAGTCTTATTTGCTCCGCAGCCGACGTCGAGGATCTTCATCGTTATCAAGTTAATGCACAAGCCCGCGCGTAAGCAAGGGCGATAGCTAGAACGCAACCGAGAGTTCCGCCCTTACTAACGCGCGGGCCTGCGCAACGATCTTTCACTTAAGTAGAAATGCCAAAGCAGTCTCGCCGCGACCGAGCGAAATGGGCGCCACCGCTCGGCGATCTCGATAAACTCGTCCGAGTTTGGGCGGCGTTCTAGGCCCATCAGCTTTTGATAACCCGCATGGAGGGCAATGTCACCGCGCGGCATGATATCGGGGCGAAGCAGAACCATGAGCATGTAACATTCCGCTGTCCACGTGCCGACGCCTTTCAACTTTGTCAGTTCTGACCTGACATCGTCGTCCGTGAGCTTGTGCAGGCGCCCGAGATCGATGCTCTTTTCTAAAACCGCTACGGCGAGATGACGCGCGTAACTTGTTTTCTGGCGGCTGAAACCATCACGCTTTAGCTCGGCATCTGTTGAATTCAGCACATTTACGGCCGAGACGTTGCCGACACGTGCGGTGAGTTTGTTAAAGCACGCCTTGGCCGACGCAAGCGAAACCTGCTGCTCCAAGATTATGCAAAGCAGCGTCGCAAAACCCGGCTCGCGTTCCCACACGGGCGGCGTGCCGTACGTTGCATGCACACGTGCAAGATGCGGGTCGATCTCGGCCAATTCGCCGCACATACGACCGATGTTATGTTTGGTGACGGTTTTGAATTTCACGAGTTTTGTAACTACAATCGCCTAAAGTTCATGAGCATTATCCCGAAACTTAGCTTTTCGCTCAACGCCCGTGCCGAGGTTCCGACGCGACGACATCGAGACGATTAGCAAGCGAAGCACAGGAGAAGTTGGCTAAGAAGATATCGAAATGAAGGTCTCACGTTCCGCAGCGATTTATTTTGGACTTCAGGGAACTGCGGTGATCGCATGGTGGGCGGTGCTTTGTTTCTACCCGGCGGCCAGAAAATATTTCTTGCTCGAACAAAACTCGGAGACCTCGCTGCTCGCATTCTGGCTCGCCGATCTCGCGTTCATTGGTATCGGATCGATAGTAACAGCTTGGCTGTGTGCGACTGACTCGCCTCTAAAAACACTCGCCGCGTGGTTTGTCACGGGCTGTGTTTCGTACGCCGCGGTCTATACATTTGCATATGCGTTGATGACCGACGTGGGCTGGCTCGGGGTAGTGTTCATGTTCCCCGCGATGATTTGGAGCGGTGTTTTCGTCGTTGGGATGTCGTTGGGAAGGGAGATGTTCCGACAATCTAAAGCGTCGTCAACAAAATGGATCGTCGCTAAAACGTTCCTGCAGATCGTCGTTGTCTGGTCCATGATTCTTATAGTTTTCCCGTACCTGATCACGATTGTTGAAGACAAGATAGGAATCACGCGGTTGAGTTTTCCCTTTCAGCGATCGATCGCGTCGATAATTTTCATCGCGATAAGCTCGCTCGGCGTATATGCGGCGTATGTGATGTCGCGCTTGGGTCAGGGAACCCCGCTGCCGCTCGATCATGCAAAAAATCTGGTCGTGGAAGGGCCATATCGATTCGTGCGAAATCCAATGGCGGTGTCCGGCGTAGGGCAAGGTCTCGCCGTGGCACTTTTTCTAGGCTCGCCCCTGGTTCTCATTTACGCACTGATGGGATCGTTGATCTGGCAACTGATCTTTCGCCCGCTTGAAGAGGAAAACTTGGAAAGTAGGTTTGCCGAAGAATATCGGCCATATCGGAATTATGTAAAATGTTGGATTCCTCGACGAAAGCCCTTTGTCAAAAGCTAATTCCGTTTTGCATTAATTTCTTCGACTGACCGCGGGTTTTCGAGAGCCGAAAGGTCGCCCGGATCCTCGCCAAGATAAGCCGAGCGGATCACGCGACGCATTACTTTTGCATTGCGGGTTTTTGGCAGTGCGGAGACGAAGTGAATTTTTGACGGCGCGAGCGGTTTGCCCATATCGCGGGCGACAAGCGCTTTGAGTTCGTTTTCTAACGGAACGCGGATGCCGTCGTCCGCCTCTTCTCTTCGGGCGTCGCCCTCATTGCGGACGGGGGCGTCCGCGTTCAGTCCGGGGTGCGCGCTCAGAACCACGAACGCCACCATCGCCGTTCCCTTCGCTTCGTCGGGAACGCCTATCACGGCGGCTTCGGTGACGAGCGGGTGTGCGACGAGCAGTGATTCGACCTCGGCGGGGCCGACGCGTTTGCCCGCGACCTTTAGCGTGTCGTCCGACCGGCCGAGGATGAACCAATGGCCGTCCTTATCGCGCATCGCCCAATCGCCGTGAACCCAGATGTCTTTGAATCGTCGCCAGTAGGTTTCGAGATAGCGTTCTTTTTCTTGCCAAAAGCCTCGCGCCATTCCGATCCATGGCTGTTTTATGACGAGTTCGCCGACGCGTGCTGCCTCGACCGGGTTGCCGTCTTCGTCGAGAATGTCGACGTCCATTCCCGGACACGGGGCCGGGAACGAGCACGGTTTTATCGGCAACAGCGGATTACCCATCAGGATGCCGCCGGCGATCTCGGTGCCGCCCGAGTAGTTGATGATCGGAAGTTTCGAGTTGCCGACCTCCTCGAACAACCACCACCACGGCGCCGGGTTCCATGGCTCGCCGGTCGATGCGAAGATGCGCAGGCGGCTGAGATCGTGGCGTTGATGTGGAACGCGGACGCCCTCGTCCGCAATCGCCGGTTCCTCCGGCGAGACGGTCGTTGATATTCCAGCTTGAATGGTATTAGAGGGCGCGTTCAGGCCGAAGCGGCCCTCATTGCGGACGAGGG
>JBJXFZ010000114.1:0-15697 GCA_046154245.1 Pyrinomonadaceae bacterium | reverse complement strand
CACGACCAGAAACAAGATCGCCACGACAAGTACAAAGGAGAAGGTTGGATTGTTAAGTTTCATAGATCCTCCATTAAACTTCGGCAAAAACTTCTTTGCTCGGCGAAAAATCGTCATCCCGCTTTTCGCGGAGCTTCAACAGTCCTTTCACCACAAGAAATATTGCCAAACCGATCAAGGCCATCGACATGACGCCGTTGATGAGCTTGATATCAAAACCCGATGTCGCTTGAAAATTAGCGATAACGATCGACGTCAGCGCCCACAGAGTGATCGTCAGAACGAACAGCATCGGCACGAGGGTGAATGCAATGCGTTTCCGTGCTTTGTAGAGCCAGACTGTTATCGAGAGCAGAGTCAGAGCCGCCAGCAATTGATTTGACGCGCCAAAGAGGGTCCAAAATTCGATGTAGCTGCCGGGCTTTGCGAGAAAGATCAGAGCGAAAGGTAATGCGACCGTGACGAGTGTGCCGATGATGGCGCCGACTTTGCCCGGAATGCCGATCAGCTCCTGCACGAGATAGCGTCCGAGCCGCATTGTCACGTCGAGTGTGTCAAACACGAACGTCGAGAATGCCATTGCGCCGAACGTGACGGCGAACTTCAGATTTTCCTGCCCGATAATAAGCGATAAAAAATTACCTATGCCGTTGCCGTAGATCTTGCCGGCCGGCAGGTTCTTGCCGTCGGGCCCGACCAGCGAGTCGCCAAACGCGATCATCACGGTTACGAGCGCGATAAACGCAACAAAGCCCTCGGCCAGCATTCCGCCGTAACCGATCGGGCGAGTGTGCGACTCTTTGTCGATCTGTTTTGACGTCGTGCCCGAACACACGAGCCCATGAAAGCCCGAGCACGCGCCGCACGCGATCGTTACAAAAAGAAAGGGGAACAACATTCCGGTCATTCCGCCGACATCGAACGACTTGAACGCCGGCTGGTTGATCTCATAGCCGCCAAAGAAAATGCCGATCACGCCGACTGCGATCGCGGCATAGAGCACAAATCCGCCGAGGTAACCGCGAGGCTGTAGCAGCGCCCAAACCGGCAGCATCGACGCGACGACGCAGTACAAGAGAATCAAAACTGCCCACGTCTGATGGCTGAAGATCAGCACGTGCGAATACATCGTGCCTACGTACGAGAGGGCGAACGTTGCGGGGACAAATATGATCGTCGCGAGCCACAGCGGCGGCTTTAGAAAGCGTTCGACGAGCCCCAGCACGATCGAGAGGCCGAGATAAAGTACGCTGGCCATCGCGACGGCTCCGCCGGGATTGAAAGTCGTTTCGCCGACGAGCGACTCGTCACCCGCGACAAATGTACCGGCTGTGATGTCGGTAAAGGCGACCGCGACATAAACGAGCGCGATCCAGATGAACGCCATCAGTGCGCGACCCGCCTTTCCGCCAAGTTTGTCACGCGTTATCTCGGCAATACTCTGCGCACCGTGACGAACCGACGATGCGAGCGCGCTGAAATCATGCACCGCGCCGATCAGCACCACGCCAAGAGCTATCCATAGAAGGCACGGCAGCCACCCGAACGCAAGGCACGCGATGATCGGCCCGGCGATCGGTCCCGCAGCCGCGATCGCCGAGAAATGCTGCCCAAAAAGGTAAAACGGCCGTGTCGGAACGTAATCTTCACCGTCGTTCACGATATTTGCCGGCGTCTCGTTCGAATCGTCGAGCTTAAACTGGCGCGCGACCCAACGGCCGTATGCGAAGTACCCAAAAACGAGCCAGACGATCACCGCAATCGCAAGAAGCGTAAGCATAATATTTTTGAATTGACGGTTAAATTTACGCCATTACGACCTTGAACCGCAAACGCGCGCGTGCGAAGCTACCAGTCATGAAGGACGAATTATCGCTGCAGCAAAAGTACTCGCCAGACAGTATCTGTTTTGGCTGCGGGCCGGCGAACGACAAGGGTTTGCATGTGAACAGCTTTGCCGAGGGTGACGAGGTTGTCGCGATCTGGCGCGCCGAGTCGCATCACGAGGCTTTCCCCGGAATGCTGAACGGCGGCATCATCGGAGCGTTGCTCGATTGTCATTCGAATTGGGCGGCCACCTACTTTTTGATGAGGCGAGATGGCAAGGACAAACCCGATTGCACGGTGACGGCTGATTTTCACGTGAAGCTGCTGCGACCGACACCAAGTGACGCCGAGATTCACTTGCGAGCGCAGGTTGTCGAATCAGCAGGCGATAGAGCGACCGTCGAGGCCGAACTCATCGCGAACGATAAAGTTTGTGCAACGTGCCGCGGCACATTCGTGGCGGTCAAAGAAGGCCATCCGGCATATCACAGATGGTAAAGGCGATTAACAAAGCCCAGGACGTATACGGCCAGTTCCTGCTCGCACAACTTGAAAGCGGCGAAAAGCTGAGCGAGATAATCGAGCGCGACGATGATTACATAGAGAGCGGATCGAGGCCCGGTTATTATTTTTCCGATTATAAAGACTGGGATGTGCCGGAAAAGAAGATCATCAGTTTTGCCCGAGGCCGCGTGTTGGATATAGGCTGCGGCGCGGGCAGACACGCGATCTATCTGCAGGATAAAGGGCTTGATGTAACGGGAGTTGACAATTCGCCCGGGGCGATCAAGGTTTCCAAATCAAGAGGTCTTAAGCGGGCCCTTCTGCGCTCCATTGACGACATATCTAAATTCAAATCTAATTCATTCGATACGATCTTGATGATGGGCAACAACTTTGGCCTTTTCGGTAATCCGGCAAAAGCGAAGCGACTCTTAAAGATCTTCGCCGAAATCACTTCGGACGATGCTCGCATTATTGCCGGCTCACGTAATCCGTACGTAACGACGAAGCGAGCTCATCTAAGGTACCTTCGATTCAACAAGAATCGTGGCCGAATAGCGGGACAGATAACGATTCGCGCACGGTTTGGCACGACGATCGGTGAGTGGTTTGATTACCTACTTGTTTCGCCAAAAGAAATGGAAGAAATTCTCGACGGGACAAAATGGAAGATCGAGAAGCTATTTGGCGATACAGAGAACAATTATTTTGCCTTGATTCAGAGACGGGCCGGTACACGCTAGACGACTTTTTGCATTTGGCGTGAAAACTCCTCGCCCAGACCAAGTTTCTCAAGCCAAGCGGTTTGCTCAGCCATTAGATGCGGCAGATGAACGACATCGGACAGAGCGTAATTGACAAGTTCATCCGTCCAGATGAAGTTCCACGAGCGGGTGAATTTCGAACGCGGTGATTTATCGAGATCGACCGCGAAATAGCGATAGAGCGTTTCGGCAAGCGACGCGGACTGGTTTGCTCCGCGCGTCAGAACCTTTTCGGCGATCATCGTGTCGAAGATGTTTGAAACGCCGTAGCCATTTTCGCCCAGGAAATCGAGATCGAACCTTGCGTTGTGAAATATCTTTGTGATGGCGGCGTTCACGAACAGTTCAGACAGCGGGCCGAGCTGAACTCCTTCGCTCACGGGAACGAGCACATTGAATTCGCCATCGGAAAACTGCACGCTAAACAGCCTTCCGTGCTGTGCGCTCAACCCCGACGTTTCCGTGTCGCAGCCAACGCAGGCGGCGCATGACAGTCGTTCGTACGCGAACTGCAACTCATCATCGGTGCGGGCAACTAGAATATCCACTTTCTAAATTGTAAATTAATAGAGTCGATTTTGCCCCGACGGTTATGTCCGAAAATCTTGAACACACAGAAGTTCGCATTCTCGGTGCGCTTGTTGAAAAGCAGCTCACCACACCTGAGTATTATCCGTTGACGTTAAACGCCCTAGTCAACGCGTGCAATCAAAAGAATAATCGCGACCCTGTTGTCGCGTTTGACGAAAAAACCGTGAGTGACGCGCTCGAGCGTTTGCGCGACCGAAATCTGGTCTACATTTTTTACGGCAGTAATGCTCGCGTGGCCAAGTACAAGCACATGCTGCCGAGCGTGTATGAGCTTGAGCCATCGGAGACGGCAGTGATCGCCGTGTTGATGCTGCGTGGGCCGCAGACACTCGGCGAGCTTCGCGAACGCACGAGCCGGATGTTTGAATTTGGCGGTCTTGATGATGTGCAGGCGACGATTGATTCGCTCGCGAGACGCGACGAGCCGTTAGTTGCAAAGCTCGAGCGGCAGCCCGGGCAAAAGGATGCTCGGTATTATCACCTTCTTGGCGGCGAGGTAGATGTAGACGCCCTTGCGGCCGCCCAAACGGCCTCGCAGGTCCGCGGCGGCAACCATGGCCGCATAGAAAAGCTCGAAGAGGAAATCATATCTCTTCGAGCTGAAATCGAGTTGTTAAAAGCCACTTTCGACGAATTTCGTAAACAGTTTGAATAAAATCTAGCGTCAGATTATGTCTTTTTTCGAGTAGGCTCCGATTTTCATCTTGACGAGATCTTCGATCGTAACGTTCGGATTGTCGCTTTTGGCTTTGCGGACAAATTCAGGATCAATTTTGAAAATGCGGCATTTGACGATGTCTTCGCCATCGAGATCTTTGAGACCCGCAGCTCTGAGCTCTGCGAGATATTCGGGCGTGACCTTAAAGATGCGAAACTTCACAAGGTTTTCAAACCCGAGTGTGCTAAAACCCATCTCATGAATCTGTCGAACGAAACTGGCGTCGATCTTGAAAATCCGCGCTTTTACGAGATCTTCCATCGAGAGGTTGGGAAAACCGGATGCTTTCATTTCGGCCATGAACTTGCTATCGATCGTGAATACCGCCGCCTTGATCAAATCTCCAACATCGAGTTTGCCGAAGTTTGCGGAGTTGAGATCGTCCGCTAGCGCAGTCGTGACGTTGAGGACCGCCGCGCTAAACAATCGCTCGGACATGTCTGAGCCTTTGCCCCAATGCGATTCTTCCTCAAAATCGAACCCTCTCGATTTCATTGCCGCAACAAACGACATGTTCGGCCGAAAGCTAAATGTGCCCGAGCCGTTGCCGTTTGCAGATGTGCCGTCGCATTCGATCGTTCCGGCCTCACGGACAAGGCGGAAATTCACTTTCCCGCCGTTAACGGCCTGATCGCGGGTTAAGCCTTGCAGTTCGTCAAAGCGATAACTGCGGCCGTATTGATTGCGTCCTTTCTCAATTCCACGCTCGAACGAAATGTGAATTTTGCCGCTTTCGGCCTTTTCACTGCGGATATCGGCGCGCCAATCGCCCGTTACAGTCGACTGAGCAACGATGACATACTTGCCGATGACGATAATGATAAAAGCCAACAAAATCTGGCCAAAACGGTAATGGAGCGAACTTTTTTTCATAGAAACCTCTTAGACTTAAGTCGTGTATTACGAAAAAAGAACACCGCTACCGCCGGATTTGTGACAGATTTGTTTTCTTTAGGACGCTAGGTTTAGGAAGGCTTCGCCGGCGAATTTGAAGTGACGCTCATCGGTGTTTCTCTCAGCCCCGTGTTTGAGGTAAAAGTTCACGGCGGGGGTGTTCGCGTCGAGCACCATAAAGTCGATACGTTCGCAGCCACGCATTTTTGCGATGCCCGCGATCTCGCGAAGCATCGTCTCGCCAAGGTTATGCCGGCGGTATTCTTCGCGAATGTAAATGTCCTCAAGGAAAAGGCTTTGCTCGCCGCGAAAACTGGAGAAAGAAGGATAAAAGAGCGCGTAGGCGATCGCGACATCATCGACGAATGCGATAAGTCCCTCGACGATCGCGCCGTCGCCAAACATCGCCGTGCTCAACCGAGCTTCCGTTACGGTGCAGTACTCGCTCAGACCCTCATACTCGGCAAACTCGCGCATCAGGGACACAACGCCTGCGACGTGATCTTCTTCAATTTTGCTTATCTTAATCGACATAAAATGCCGGGCTGCATGATAACAAGCCCGGCGAATAAAGTCGTTAGTACGTTTAGTGGCTAATTTCGCCGACGAGTGGTCGTTACCTTTTGCGGCGTTACATTCTGTTCTTTTTTCAGAGTCTCGATCAAACCGACTGCGTCGCCCTTGTACTTGTGAGTGTCGGGTGCAACGCTCGCGAACTTGCCAAGAAGGTTCGCTCCTTCCTGAAGGTCCTTTTTACCTTCGTCCTGCATTGCCTTATTGTTCTGCGACTTGCCGTTTTCGACCTTGATATAGCCAAGGTTAACGAGGCTTAGACCGGCTCCGGCGAGGGCATCGATGTTGTCGGGCGCGGTTTCGAGTATTGCTTTGTATCCGATGATCGCATTTTCCGAATCACCGATGACCCGATAGAGATCAGCAAACGCAAGCGATGCCTCAGCTTTTTTTACTGCATCCGTTTCAGCCGACAGGAATTCCGGAATTAGCATCTTTGCAGCATCGATAAGGCTTTGATCGACCTGTTCGGTTCGCACTGCCATTTTGAAGGTTTCGATCGAGCCGCCAAGGGCGCTCTTTTTTGTAGCGTCGTAGTTTCCCCGATCCACAATATCGCCAGCCGGAGCATTTTTTAGCACATTCCACGAACGCAGAAAGCCTTGGGCCGAGTCGGCCAGATCTTGTCTGGCTTTCCCCAGGTTGGTGACTTTTTCCGACACGTCCGTAGATTTAACCGCCTTGTTATAGGCGTCCACGCCACGTGACCTGAGAGCGATGCCGCGATTGTTGTTTAGTGTCGGAGCACTGCCGACAAAATCGGGATCGGCGGCTATGCCTTCTTCGTATTTTGCAATTGCGAGGTCGTAGTTCTTCGCGGTCATTGCTTCATTGCCTTCTTTAAAAGCCTGAGCGATTATTTCGTTTGATTTTTGAGCCTTGGCGTTCTTGCCCTCAATTTCTTTTCTTTTTGCTTCGATCTCGGCCTGCTCCTTCTTTTGCTCGGCGGTTAACTGGGTCGAGCCGCCCGTTGCGGAGTTTGTGGCGACCCATTTACGCGCCTCGTCCTCGGTCAACTTTCTACCATCGCCCGGATCAAGGGTTATCAGAACTTTCTCCATGCCGGCTTTTATGTTCGGGTAAACTGTCGGCGAACAGCCCGGCGCGCTTACGCTAAAAGTGTATGTCGCGACCAGTTGCAAACCGGCGAAGCTAAACTCACCCTTTTTGCCGGATTTTGCCGATGGGAAACCGGCTTTTATATCGGTTCTGTAAACTTCGATCAAGGCTCCTGCGACGGGCTCGCGGGTTCCATCGGGTTTTACGAGTTCGACTAAACCGCTCACCGGAGCGGTTTGGGCCAAAATCGACGCATTACAAACAATAACTGCGACGCCAGCTAAAATAAACGTAATAAATGATTTGCGAAACATTAGATCCTCCGATAACTCTATCTGCCAAAAACTGCGCCCCTTACGATGCCGTCAGTGCCTGTAGAGTTTATTCTTTTTATGGATTTTAACTCAATTGTAGCCGTTTTAGAAAGCAAGAATGCAATAACCGCACGGCCTGTGTTAAGTTATCCTTTTAACCAACATGTCCAATAAAAAGATCTATAATTTTAGCGCCGGGCCTGCCGTTCTGCCGCGGCCGGTTCTTGAGAAGGCGCGTGAAGAGCTGCTCGATCTCGGCGGTATTGGCATGAGCGTGATGGAGATCAGCCACCGCTCGAAGCATTTCGAGCCAATTCTGGCCGCTGCCGAGCAGGGTATCCGTGATCTGCTCAACGTGCCCGCAAACTACCGAATTTTGTTTTTGCAGGGCGGCGCGAGCCTTCAGTTTTCGATGATCCCGATCAACTTTCTCGGGTCGGGCGAGACGGCTGACTATGTTATCACCGGAGCCTGGGGCAGAAAGGCGCTAAAAGAAGCAAAACGCTGCGGCAATGCAAACGTCGTGTTTACGTCGGCTGAGAACGGATTTAAGTCGGTCCCGGCTCAAGATGAGCTGAGTTTCACGCCCGGTGCAAAATACGCACACTACACGTCCAATGAAACGATCGAGGGCGTCGAGTTCAAGTACGATGTCGGCGGCGGAGGCATTCCGGTCGTTTGTGACGCCTCGTCGAATATCCTCTCAAAACCTATCGACGTCGAAAAACATGCTTTTATTTACGCGGGTGCGCAAAAGAATATCGGCCCGAGCGGCGTCACCCTGGTCATTATTCGTGACGACCTGTTAGCACAAGTGCCCGAGAACCAACATTCGATGCTCGATTATCGCGTGATCGCCGAGAACGACTCGATGTTAAATACGCCGAACACTTGGGGTATTTACGTGATCAGCCTCGTTTGTGATTGGCTCATCGCGCAGGGCGGCCTATCGGCGATGGAGAAGCTGAACGAGGAAAAGGCCGCGATTTTGTATGACGCGATCGATTCGAGCGACGGTTATTACACAGGCCACGCGGATCGGAATGCTCGCTCGCTAATGAACGTCACATTCCGTCTGCCATCGGAAGATCTCGAAAAGAAATTCTGCACCGAAGCCACCGCTGTCGGTCTCGATGGCCTCAAGGGCCACCGTAGCGTCGGCGGCGTGCGCGCGTCGATCTACAACGCCTTTCCACGCGAAGGTGTTGAGGCATTGGTCAAGTTTATGCAGGATTTTACAGAAAAAAATGGTTAACGGCAGAGATCGAGTGTTTTCATTTCGCGTACTTTGAAAGATCAAAGGACATGGCACCCCGCTTTCCGACCTCGCGATGTACAACGTCAATGAATCGCAGAATGGCTTCATTATTTTCGGATACTTGTGTTTTTTGGAGAAACGCTTTCCGAAGTTGCTCAAAACTTTTCTTGGTCCATCCTCCAGCACTTACGACAGGAAGAAATTGCTGATCGCCAAAATGTAAGCTTGTAGAGGTCCAACGCTCGGTGTTCAACATAGTTATGATTTCCTCAGAGGAAATCCCATCTTGAATAAGACTAGCTACCTTAGCACACGTCGCCTGTGTTTCGTCACAACGGACACCACTTTGCTTCTTCCCCAGTTCGTCTTGTGCTCTGTTTAATCTTTGAAGATACGGCCGCCTGTCTGACCAAGCAAATATCTTGTGTTTTAAAACAAAAACACCGTCTACGGGAGCGCCGTGAGCCTTTTTTTCTAATGTTGCTGGCTTAGACCAGCCATCATAGCCGACAGCAAAAAAAGGAATCGATTCTTCCGTCTCATTCTCGATTATCAAGGTGTCACCACTGACCGATATTCCATCCAATCTTTGTCGCAGTGGTTCGAGTTTAGTAGCCGTATCAATAACTTCAGACCATTGATTCTTGATGTTTGATTTAACTTCTATTGCCGTTCCGACAGCTTCCGCAGGATAAAGTCGAGGGCCGGCTCCTATCAACATAGGGAAGCTTGGCGCCCAAGGCATTTCAATGACTATGTCAATTTGACCACTTCGTCGCGACTTATCACCCTTCATAAGGGAATCAGTAATGTCACCAGTACCGAATCTGTAGATTGGAGGAAGCAACTCACTCAGAAATAATGAGACGAAAGTTTCTCGTTCATAACCCTTGGAAGAGCTGGACAGCAATGCTCCCGCTTCGAATGCGCTACATAAGACGCTATGGATACCAGTTAAGCGAGAATCAATGTGTTTGTTCAAAGTAAATCGTGTTTTGGTGTCCAACTTATTTAAGTCTCACAATATTTTCTAAAAGTTCTGATTCTTCGACTTCACTAACCGTCCTTAGATCAAGCAACACGCGGTCATCGACGATGCGAGCGATGACAGGCACGGTTGCGAACCGAAGCTTGTGCTCGATGCGCACGGCCGAAAGCGTTTTGTGAGTAAAGGCGATGAGTTTTGTTTCGAGTTTTGCATCGGGGGCCGCTCCGCCGCCGGTTGCAGAGTCGCCGTCGATAACTCCAAATTTTAAATCGCTCTTTTCACCGAGTTTGTTGGCCAGCTTTTCGACAAACTGCGCAACACGCTCGCCGATCTGTTCTTTGTTCATCGACAACATCTTCAAAGTTGGAATTTCGTTTAACGCTTCGCCGCGACGGTGAATTTCGAGCGTTGCTTCGAGCGCCGCGTACGTTATCTTGTCCACGCGAAGCGCCCGATACAGCGGATGGCGCCGTAATTTATCGATCAAGTCGCGTTTTCCGGCGATGATTCCGGCCTGCGGGCCGCCGAGCAGCTTATCACCGCTAAATGTCACTATATCGACGCCAGCTTTTATCGATTCAGCCACGACGGGCTCGCCGGCGATGCCGATAGGCGATAGATCGCGAAGCGCGCCCGAGCCGATGTCCTCGTAAAAGACAAGATCGCGTTGCCTTGCAAGAGCGGCAAGTTCAGCCGCGGTCGGCATAGTCGTAAAGCCGACGATGCGGTAATTAGAGGGATGAACGCGCAATAGCATACGCGTATTCTCACCAACCGCCTTTTCGTAATCGGCGAGCTTTGTGCGGTTCGTTGTGCCTACCTCGCTTAGGCGTGCCCCCGATTGCGTCAAGACATCAGGCACGCGAAAGTCGCCGCCGATCTCGACAAGCTCGCCGCGCGAGATGACTACCTCGCCGCCCGACGCGAATGCAGTGAGCACAAAAAACGCCGCCGCCGCGCAGTTGTTGACGACGAGAACATCCTCGGCGCCGGTCAGCTCGATCAAAAGCTCCTCGGCTCGTCGGCCGCGTGATCCGCGTTTGCCGGTCTCGGTATCGTATTCGAGAGTGCAATAACCGGCGGCTTGCGTGATAGCCTCAAGCGCCGTGTCCGCCAAGCGCGATCTACCGAGATTTGTATGGATAACGACTCCGGTAGCATTTATCACACGGCGAATGCCTCTCATCTCTGCCGATCGCCACGACGATGACAAACGACTCTCTGCCTCGTCTGCCAGGTTGTCAACAGGTGCGCCGCCCTCCAAGATCGCCTGCCGCAGTTGATCGACGACCTGGCGCGAGAGTTCGGCGGCGTGTGACTCGCCGGCCGCCAAAGCTATCGCGCGAGCCGTCGGGGTCGCAAGTAACTCGCTTACAGCCGGGAGACCGCGAAGGACCTCATTTAATGACGTTTTGCTCTTTGCCACAATAATCTTAGCGACTATTTTCGCATATTTTGGAAACGTGCGGGTGTTGGCCGTTTTTTTAAAAAGACGTCCCCAAGCGTCTGTTTCTCTCAGCGGCCCTCAAAAATCACATGGCACTCGTTGGTGACAATTTATATCGCAAGATCCGGACAAACCGGGACGAAGCGTTCGATCTCGAACAGCAATTGACGCGAATGGAGGACGATATTCGCAAGCTAAAGATCGAGTTCGACATATATTTTAACGGCGGCACAAAACGCCCGCCGCTCGAACAGCGCGCGCGGCTCGAGTCGTTTATCAAGCGCATCGCCGACAATCGCACGCTAACGTACGCACAGCGTTATCATTTCAATACGATGGTCGCCCGCTTTACCTCGTACCGCGAATTATGGCGGCGAATGCTGAAGGCAAAAGGCGAAGAACTTCTGTAAACAAAAAAAGGCGAACCCGATGCAACGAGGTTCGCCTTTCTATTTTGCGTTGTAAACTCGGTCACGCGTGGCAATAAAAAAGGCCGAGACAAAAGCATTTTGATGAATATCTCATGATCTTTCATTAACACAGGCGTTTGAGTGATCATTTCAGATCGGGTTCTTTTATGTCATTCGGGGCAATCTCCTCAAAGACTTTGTATACAAGTTCACTCGATTTGATCGATTCCTTAATAGCGAAACGCTGTTCGTCAGTCACATTTTTGTAAAATGTAATTGCAAACCCCCGGTGTCCGTGCGCCTGACTGGGAGCCAACCCAATGTACATACCGATTCCTTCTTTGAGATCCTCGCCTCTTCCATCCCACCGTGGTTTGGAAAGGGCATTATGTTTGAAGGAGCTAATTTCTTCATCGGTAATACCGCTTTCAAAATAGACGACTAGGCTGTGCCATTGATCCGGCCCGATCTTTTGCATTTCTGAATCCCTAACAAACGGGTTCAGGGATGAACATGCAGTCGAAATCAGAACAAAGAAGCCAATATAAACCGATTTTGATAGATATCTCATGTTCTTTCCTCCTACTGTAGCGGAGTCGAAGACGGAATGGGCTGATGAGCAAGCACGTATTCGCCCGTCTATTCTCGTACGTAGGACTCTTTTATGTCGTTCGGAGCAATATTTTCAAACACTTTGTATACAAGTTCATGCGAGTTGATCGATTCTTTGATCATGGAACGCTGTTCTTCGGTAGCGTTGTTATAAAACGTAATTGCAAACCCCCAATGTCCATGAGCCTGGTTCGGAGTCAGCCTAAAATAAGAGCCAATTCCATCTTTGAGGTCCTCACCTCTACCATCCCATCGTGGCTTAGATAGGACATTATTATTGAATGACTCGACCTGCGCCATCGTCGTGCCGGATTTGAAGTAGACGACTAAGCTTTGCCATTCTCCCGGCCCATCCCTGACGATTTCCGTATCCCTTACAAATGGGTTCAGGTACGAGCAAGCCATCGAAATCAAGACAAAGAAGCCAACACAAATCGCTCTTGATATATATCGCATGATTCTTTTCCTACTGAGGAGTTGATGCAGGAACAGCCACCTTTGGTTTTTCCAAATCGCCCGGATCTTTTTCCGTGAAATTCCTTACGTCCTGCTCAGGAGCATGACCATCGTTGTCCATGGTATAACCCCAAATATCAATTGTCGGGTAAGTTTTTGTAGCCCCTCCTTCATACGTAACCTTACCGTCCGGTGCCACCGCGACGTTGAAGTCAAATTGTATATCACTTGGGCCAGGCAAACCGTTAGCTGTAAAACCATTTACAGCCGTAACAGACAAATTAAATCTGACGGTTCCATCGCTGTCGGTGCGTATATTCGTGACCTCAGTTGTGGCTGACGATTGGAGCGGCGGCAAGATGTTAGGACCGGTTACGATAAGTTGGAAGGCAACGGAATAGTTTGTCTTAGTGGTCCAAGCCACCTGGTTAACTCCTTTTTCGTTTTTGCTAACAATTAAATCGACCTGAATGCGGTTTGTGAGACTAGCATCAGTGCCGGATCTACCTCTACCGTCTCCAAAACCGCCGATTAGGCAGCCAAGTTTGCATAGTACTCTAGATGCAATATATGCTTCGACGCAAATTCCCGTTTGCCCCGGCTGCAGTCCACTTGGCACCGCGCAATTACCGCTTCTGTCTATCATCGCTAAAGGCCTGTTAAGTACATATGCGTATCTGTTCCATACTTGTGGGTTCAAAATATAATTATTCAGGATGTTGCTCCGCTCACTCGCATTTTTACCTTTCCCCTTTTGAAAAATGATGTTGTAACGGTCGCTTGCCATAAATCTGCCGACAGATTTCGCGTACATTCGAGCCCCTGCGAAGTCAAGACCAGTTTCACTATCCCGTTCATAGCCGGTGAATTGGTTGCGCACGGTGTCAACGGCGTAGCCTAAAGCACTGGTTCGTTGCGACGTGAAAATTTCTTCGCCAAATGGATGATAGTCGTGTCGAGCGGTTACTGTGCCGTTTGCGTCCGTGTTTATCCGAGGCGAACCGAGATGGTCATTCGTGAGATAAGCCACTTTGGCGTCTTGGGATGAAGCAACGCTAGTAGAGTATTCGGCTATCGATTTGCCAGCTGCATCGTAGACGAAGATCGTTACTTCGCCAGTAGAAGGAACGTATTTCTTAACGCGTTTCCCATCACCATCGTACGAGTATTCGCCTACCGTTCCCGTCACTTGCGGGCTCGAGTTTGTCGATTCGACCTTTGTCTGTTTGTTCTCTGCGTCGTAGGTAAATTTCCTCAGCGCCGAATCATAAGTCGTATTGCCAGCGGCATCGTAATTGTAACCGCTTGACGTGATGCGGTTGTTCGATGTGCTGATCGTCGGATTCGATACGGCTTGATTAGCAAATGACAACGGCATAGTTGTGTTCGCCTCGTCGAAGCGGCGATTTCCGTAGCGATCGTAAGTGAACGTCTGCTTCCAGCACTTGGTCGGATCGCTAGTGCAATTCGACCAACTAGAAGGCATCTCGTGCGCCGACTGTAATCGATTAAGAGCGTCGTGGGTGTAATTCTGAATTGCCGAGAATCCGCCGGTGCCCGGAACCGTTATAGTTTGGGAAAGTACGTTTCCATTGTTCTGTGTCGTTCCGTAAATGTAGTCAAGTTTCAGCAGATCGGTCGCCGTCGGAGTCACTCCTAAGGCAATTTGTGTTGGCTGTAAACGACTGTTGAACTGCGTCGATTCCCAGCGACCGTTGCCAAGTTGCATGCGCGTGACTGCACCGGAAGCTGCATAGGTGAAGTGTTTTGCATAATTGAAGAAGCCTGAATTTGCGTTTCGTTTGCTTTGCACCATCGAGAGATCGCCGTCGTTTTCGAGGACGTTCTTTACGACGCGGCCAGACGGATATTTTTGTTCGACTAACGCACCTGCCAAATTGTAAGCGTAAGTCATCGGGTTCGCGTCGTCGCCGTAGGTTACGCCGTCGGTTATTTGTTTGCTCCGCGTCACTCTGCCTAAGATGTCAAGCGCCACGTACTCGGTTGTCGCGACGCTCGACGAAACCTTCGTCAACTTACCTTTGGCATTTGTCACATTGTCATAAAAATAAGTGACATCAGGTGTTTCCGAACCACTTGGCTCGTTTGTGTAAGCTCGGTTTGTAACTCGATTAAGCGCGTCATAAGTGTACGTGGTTGTTATCGAACGAGCATCAGTTTTCTGGGTCAAGTTACCATTTGAATCATAGCCGTAACTTAACGTGCCGCTTTCGGGATTAGTCGCACTCGTTAATCTCGATAAGCTGTTATACGCAAATGTGCGTGTCTGCACTCCCTGCGTGACCGTCGTCAGGTTATTCAAAATATCATAAACGTAATTCGTCGGCTGATTCGGCGCTTGTGTGCTGCCAAGATTGCCGTTGCCGTCAGGTTCGTCAACGCGGATTAACTGTCCAAGCGCATTTGTTATCGAGCGGCGCTGTTTTCCTGCTTGATCGGTGACGGTTGTAGCGGTGCCCGAATAGCTTGTGTTTACCTCGGCATTGTCAGGAGTCTTTGCTTTTGTAACGCGACCAAGCGCGTCGAAGTAGCTCTGCGTCCACAGGATTGGATTGTTCGCGTTTATCTCAGACGGACGGAAAGGATTTGATTGTCTGTGCGGCCGACTGAGCGCGTCGTATTGAGTTTGCGTAGCGACATAACCGCCATTATCTTCGTATTTTCTTGCTTCAGTCGTTCTGCCGAGGCCGTCGTAAAAACTTTCGGATTTGAGCAGGTTATCGTTGAGAGTGTTGAGATCACTTTTTGATTCAATGCGACGGTTTGTTTCGTCGTAGATGATATTCGCCTGTCTTTCAAACGTCGTGCCGACTGCCGTCACGCTTTGTGTCGGGCGATCAAGCAGATCGTTGTAGATTGTTTTCGAGATCACGCCGTTGATGTCCTGCGTATTTACAGGCGCACCGGTGAAGTAATCATATTGACTATGAGTCGTCCAATTGAATGGGGCTGGATTTGTAACGATTGTTGGAAAAGCAAAAGTGCTTTGTCCGTTCAATTGTGACGGCGGAGTAGTGGTTGTCACATTACTGTCCGGTGTGCCGAAGTTGTCGTCGTAATTTATAGTCGAAACATTGCCGTTAGCATCGATTGTCTTTACGACATTGCCGAGAATATCGTATTGCGAATAGACGGTGACCACTCCCGTCTGATTAGCGGCGTCGGCGTACGAAGTGACAGCAGTCGGATTGCCGCGTCGTGTAAAGCTCGCGCCGTAGTTTGCCGAATCAAAACCGACAACGCTCGATCTTGAGACAAGTG
>JBJXFZ010000065.1:0-9598 GCA_046154245.1 Pyrinomonadaceae bacterium | reverse complement strand
TATTTCCTTAAGAAATTAGCCACCGAGACCACAGAGAACACGGAGGCTGATCTAACCCATCACTGTGGTCTCTCATGAATCTCCCAGTTGCTTTCCAAGAAAGTGTTTAAGTTCGATCACCAAGTGTTTGCATCAATGAGACGGACGAGTACACAGAACCCAGCAGCGGGTTCTCGCGTTCTCAGTGATCTCTGTGTTCTCTGTGGCTAAATTCTTACGTGATTTGGACCAGCGGTTTGTCGGTTGTCAGGTCGTGGGCTTTAAAACCTTCTTTGCGGAGCAGTTCGACCTCTTTTACAAATTCTTCGACGATATCTTCGCCCGCGACGCGGCGCATCGGGACGCCGTCCTTAAAGATCATGCCGACGTTGCGGCCGAATGTAATACCAAGTTGCGAGTCGTGAGCTTCACCCGGGCCATTCACCGCACAGCCCATGATCGATAGGTGCAACGGTTCCTCGACGTGTGCGAGACGGCGTTCGACCTCGGTGACGATCTCGACAAAGTTATCGATGTCGAGCCGTCCGCAGGTCGGGCATGCAACGACAGTGACGCCACGTTTGCGAAGCTCGAGCGATTTTAGAATTTCCCACGCGACGCGAACTTCCTCGTGTGGTTCCGCCGCTAAGCTGACGCGAATCGTATCGCCGATGCCTTCGTGGAGCAGAACGCCAAGGCCGATCGCTGATTTGATCGTGCCGCCAAACGGAGTGCCTGCCTCAGTTACGCCGAGATGTAGCGGATAATCGACCTTCGCGGCCATTAGTCGATAGGCCGCGACCATGCGGTTTACATCCGACGCTTTGAGAGAAACTATGATGTCGCCAAAGCCAAGATCCTCGAGGATCTTGATGTGCCGCATTCCGCTCTCGACCATCGCCTCGGGCGTCGCGGTGCCGTATTTTTTTAGCAGATCTTTTTCGAGCGACCCGCCGTTGACGCCGATTCGGATCGGAACTTTTTGCGCCTCGGCCGCTCGTACGACCTCGCGGACGCGATCGATCGAACCAATGTTACCGGGATTTATGCGAAGCTTATCGATGCCAGCATCGAGCGCCTTCAGCGCCAATTTGTAGTGAAAATGGATGTCCGCGACTATCGGGACATCGGTGCGTTTGCGAATCTCATACATCGCCGCAGCCGCGTCGTCGTCCGGTACGGCGATGCGAACGATCTCGCAACCCGCCTCAACCATTTCCTCGATCTGTTTGATCGTGCCGTCGACATCGGTCGTATCGGTTTTTGTCATCGACTGCACGACGACCGGTGCCCCGCCGCCGATCTGAATGTCACGAACTTTTACTGCTTTTGTATTCTTTCTCATTAAAGTATAGCGTTCGGGTCCGATTGACGTCGCAACAACCACTCTTCATGGCGAGCCTTAAACTCTGCCATCTGCCGGTCAAAACTTTCGAACTCCTTATCCCGCTCTTTTTCGCGCTCGTACCGATCTCGTTCCGTTTTTGTCAGGAACTTCACGCCTTTGATGTCGGAATTCTTAAGCGACTCGATCCAGCCATGAAGCTGTTTAGAGATGTTCACCGCCAAACCTATCAAATTTGAAATTTCAGATTTGAAATTTGGGAACCGAGATAGACTTTCGCATAGGCGAAGCATTGATCGTGATTCTCCGGCAGAACCGCGTGCGATGTAGAGAAAGTAAATCAGCTCGGTCGTAGTACCCCGCTCAAATCCCTCCGCAATGTTGCTAGAGATCGAGAGCGATGCCCTTTCTAGCTGATTCTTTGTGTCCCCGAGTCCCCGAAAGTCGGCTTTCTCGGTAAACTCGAAAACCTCAAGTGCGAAAGCGATAGAGGCTTTCCAGACCGGCAGTTCTTCAAAAGTCGAATACTTCACAGATTTCTATTTCCCGATCAGCCGCGACACGTCAAAGAAGATAACCGTCACCATCAACAACAGCACGATCGCGAGACCGGTAAGTTGAATCCGCTCACGTGCAACAAGCGACAGCGTTTTGCCAAACCACGACATGACTTTTTCGATGCCAAGTACCATGATCTGCCCACCATCGAGCATCGGTATCGGCAGCAAGTTCATCACGCCGAGGCTAAGGCTGATCATCATGAGCACGGGAAGCAGGCCAAGAAAACCGCCATTAAAAACCGTGTTAACAATTATCTGCCCGATGCCGATCGGTCCTGAAACCGTGTCGCGCGCCGAACGCTCACCGGTGCCGACCTGACCGAGGGCTTTGCCGGTAACTCTGAGAATACGTAAGTTCTGCGTGACGGCCCAAGATGCTGCACCCAAGACGCCAACGGGCTCGCGACGATTGAGAAGATTTGGGTCAAAGCCGACGCCGATACGCCAGTCGCCGTTCTTTTGTCCGGCGCGAGTTGTGATCGTCACTTTCTCACCGTTGCGGTCGATGGCTAGCTTGATCGGCTGATCTTTTGTTTCAGCGACGATGGCCTTCATCTCTTGCGAGTTGCGAATCGCCTTGTCATTCACCGACGTAATCCAATCGCCAACCTTAACGCCGTCGCTCGCAGCCGGCAATTCCGGATCGAGACTGCCAACAACAACGGGTTCGGTGCCCGCATCGGCGTCCATATCGAGCATGCCGCCCGACTGGCCGTTCTCGGTAACTTTCCTTGGCGTTACGCTGAGCTCGACGCGCTGGCCCGCGCGCTCGACCGTCAAGGGCATTTGCTTTTCAGGGTTGAGCAATGCGTCATCCTGAATACGATCCCACGACGGGCTATCGAGTCCGTCGAATTTTACTATGCGGTCGCCGACCTTAATTCCGGCCTGATCGGCGGCTCCATCCGCTTTTACAAAACCGACGATCGGCGCCGGGTTTGTCGGGACGCCGTAACCGAGCGCAAGGCCGAACGGGATCGCGAGTGCGAGCACGATGTTCATAAACGGCCCGCCGATCATCACGAGAAACTTTTGCCAACGCGGCCTCAGCTCGTAAAGCTCGGACGCGGGCACTGGGTCAGTGATCTCGTCTTTGCCCTCGAGACCAACGTTCGACTCGTCGCCGTAGAGTTTTACATAGGCCCCAAGCGGTATCGCCGAGATCCGATAATCGGTGTGACCGACCTTAAAACCCCAAATTCGCGGGCCCAAACCAAAGAACGAATATGCCTCGACGCGCATCCCAAAAAACTTTGCGACTAGAAAATGGCCAAGCTCGTGGATGTTGATCGCCACGCCGAGCACGAAAATTATGGCTAAAATTGCGATTAAAATATCAGTCATCGTATAAAAAGTGTAGAGTGACGCGTGGTGTCAGTCAACTAATTCGAGATCGTGGCGGAATTCGCGCCCCGGGCAAGGTGCTGTTCGGCCGTCTCACGGGCGGCTGCATCGGCACCCAAAACGTCATCAAGGCCGTTGATTGCAGCGGTTTTATGGGCTTTCATCACGCGAGCGTTGATGGCGGCGATCTCGGCGAGCCCGATCTTCCCCTGAAGAAACGCGTTAACCGTGACCTCGTTCGCGGCGTTGAGGACGGCCGGCATCGTGCCGCCCAAACGCAGAGCTTGGTAAGCGAGGTCGAGGCACGGAAATCTCCCCATATCAGGTTCGTCAAAATCCAATCGACGCAGGGCGGCGAGATCGAGGGGCGCCAAGCAGTTTTCGCGCCGATCGGGATAAGTCAAAGCGTATTGAATTGGGTGCCGCATGTCGGTCACGCCCATTTGTGCGATGATCGAGCCGTCGATCATCTCAACCATCGAATGGATGATCGATTGCGGATGAATAACGACCGAGATCTGGTCGGCGTCAAAGCCAAAGAGCCACTTCGCCTCGATGACCTCAAGCCCCTTGTTCATCAACGTCGCCGAGTCGATCGTGATCTTGTCGCCCATGTCCCAATTCGGATGTGCGAGAGCTTCTTCACGGGTCGCCGCGGCGATCTCGGACTTTGTCTTTTCACGAAAAGGACCGCCCGACGCCGTGAGGATCAGCCGCTTTACCTCGCTCCTCTTTTCGCCGCGCAGGCATTGGTGAATGGCGTTGTGCTCGCTGTCAACGGGCAGGATCTCGGCGCCGGATTTCGCGGCAGCCGCGGTCATCAGCTCGCCGGCCATCACAAGCGTTTCTTTATTGGCCAGAGCAACGCGTTTGCCCGACTCGATCGCCCTAAGCGTCGGCACAAAACCGACGGCGCCGACGGTTGCCGATACGACGGTCTCCGCAGTTTCATGCGTTGCAACCGCGACCAAACCATCTGCATTCAATAAAATACGTGGAACACTCGCGCCGCGTTGGTGCAGTTCTTGCTCTAAAACCTCGGCACAAGTTTCGTCCTCACACGACACCAACTCTGGCCGAAACCTCGCGATCTGCTCGGCAAATTTCGACATGTTTCGTCCGGCAGCCATCGCCACGACCCGAATATCGCCGAGATGTTCTACTACTTTTAGAGTGTTACAGCCGATCGAGCCGGTGGAGCCAAGAATCGAGATGGATTGCATAAGGACCAGCGACAGATTAGCACAGATAAAAGCCGATAGGAATTTGGTTATTCGGGTTCAACCCGGGTCATCTTTTGCTAGTTTCTTTGTCAGCAAATTCGAGCGGAGCGTCAAACCGACTCGCGGTCACATCAGCAGATGTCTTTTTCTCGGCCAGATATTTATTAAATTCAGCGGACTTGTTCTTCGGAACGCTCAAGGTCTGCCATGTCGCGGATTTGAAATGCTTTGCAAGCAGGACGATCTGCCCGACGTGATACGTGTAGTGCGTGAGCTGCCGGTTTATCGCCTCGATAACCGTGTGCGGCTCGCCTCGAATCGTGACCGTTTTTGCAAAGTCGTCCTCGGTCAGAGGCTCAAGATTGTCAAAAAGCGTCTGCCAACCCGTCTCCCAAAACGTCATGAGTGATTCGCGAGAGTCGCCGATCAGCTCAAACTCCGTGTCGCGATTGCGATCGGGCTTTTCGCCATCAGTCGTCAAAAAGTCGCGCCAACGCGAATGCAGATTGCCCGCGATGTGCTTGACGATGATCGCGATCGAATTTGCTTCTTCGTCGATCTTTGTAAAAAACTGCTCGTCCGAGACCTGCTCGATCGCCCGCTCGGCAAGCTTTTTGTAATTGCGAAACGAATAAATCGCATCGCCATGGTAATTCTCAAGCACGCTGTTCATTTCTTCTTCACATGATCGCGATAATAGTCGTTGATAAAATCGCGCATTTTGAATTGCCACCAACCGATGCCGTATTTCTCCGCTTCGTCGCCGGCCCGCTTTGCCGTCCGGTCGTCGTGCGTGATTCGGTAAATTGCGATAACCGTTCCCGTTCGGTCCTTGCCACGTTTGCAGTGGACAAAGACAGGTTGATTTTCGTTGGCATTGATAGCGGCGAGTATTTTGTTTATGTGTTCGAGTTTCGGACGACTCCAGTTTGGTAGCGGAAAATTGATGAATTTCATTCCAGCTTTTTCAACCATCGCCTTTTCCTCGAGCGCGTTTTCGTCATCGTCGCGAAGATCGATCACCGTCACGACGCCCATCTTCTTTAGTTCGGCAAAACCGGCGTCCTTTGGCTGTCCGCCCCGATAGAGTCGGTCGTTTACTTTATGAAAATTCGGGAGATCTTTTGAGACGGCGTCAGTCTGCGCGTATGATGCGAAGCCAAAGAGGAGAAACAAAATAGACGCCGAAACGAAGTTTGGTTTGCGTGTGATCATACGACCTTCGATGCAATCTCATCGAGCGGATATGCTTGCTGCTCCCCGGTTTTCATGTTCTTAAGCGTGACCGTGCCGTCGGCGATCTCGCTCTCGCCAAGGACGCAGACGTACGGAACCTTGATCGAATCGGCGTACTTCATTTGCTTGCCGATTTTGTCCGCCTCGGGATAAAGCGTGACGCGAAGGCCGGCGGCGCGAAGATCGTTTGCGAGCTTTAGCGAATCGGGGATGGTCTCCTCGCTCCAGATAGTTACCATTACATCCGCGGGCGCCGAATCCGCGATCTCTGGCGGAAACATTCCGCGCTCTTCCATAACGACCAAGATTCGCTCAAGCCCAAGCGAAAAACCACACGCCGGTATCTGCTCTTTGCCAAACATCCCGATAAGGCCGTCATAACGCCCGCCACCGCCAACGCTGCCTGTGAAGTCCAATCGATTCAAACCAATCTCAAAGATAGCTCCAGTGTAATATGATAAGCCTCGCGCCAAGCTCGGTTGGAACCGCATGTGTTTACTACTTGGCAGCCCATTCGACTTCTGCAAAAACTCTTCTATCGCATCGAGGCCACGGGCACCGGTATCAGAGTGGCCTATGATTTTTCGAAGCTTCTGAAGTAATTTTCCGTTCTGTTCATCCTGCGTTTCTGCCTTATCCCATTCGCGGATTACTGCGGAATCAAACAAAATCGCCTCGACAACACCAGCCGCAGCTGCCGACGACAAGCCGTTCCTGTTAACAAGTTCGCCGAGAACGCGATTCCATCCAATCTTGTTAGCTTTATCTATTGTGATAAGAACATCGCCTGTGCTTTCTTTGGGTACCTCAAACGCATCAAGAATGCCAAATAAGACATCCCGATGATTCAGCAGAATTACGAAATCGTCGAAGTTGGCTTCCGCTGAATCCCGCTTTAGCCTTATCAAGACATCGCTAACTGCAGACATCATCTCTGCTTCAACAACCATTGATTCCGAGCCGATGCAATCGACGTCGCACTGGTAAAACTCTCTAAATCTACCGCGCGCCGGTCGATCTGCTCGCCAGACAGGTTGGATCTGGTAGCGTTTGAAAAATTTTGGCAGGTCGTTTTTGTGATTTGCGACAACACGCGCCAAGGGGACGGTCAGGTCGTAGCGCAAAGCCAGGTCGGAGAGACTGGAGTCGGGAGACTGGAGACCAGAGACTTCGTTCTCGTATCTCGCGTCTCCCGTCTCTCGTCTCTTGTCTCCCGTCTGTTGTCTCGCGTCTCGTAGTTTTTCCCCACGTTTGAGAATTTTGAAGATCAGTTGATTGCCTTCGTCGCCATACTTGCCCATCAGCGTGTCGATGTTTTCGACCGCGGGCGTTTCGAGCGGCTCGAAGCCGTAGCTTTCGTACACCTGCTTTATGACGCCGATGACGTATTCGCGTTTTCGAATGTCACCGGGTAAAAAGTCACGCATGCCGCGGGCTGGATTGGTGCTAACCATAAGAATTCAAACAGGATGGACAGGATTGTCAGGATGCTTTTATCCTGTGCATCCTGTATATCCTGTTTTAATTTATCTCAAATTACAACTCACGCGGAATTTCCGAATAGTGCTTTTTTAGCTCGACGTAGTTTCGCCAAGACTTATCGAGATATGCCAGTTCCTCCGCCGTGAGGTCACGCTTTACGCGTGCCGGCGAGCCGAGTGCGAGCACTCTCGGCGCGATGATCGTACCGGGCGAGACAAGCGAACCCGCGCCGATGACCGACTGTTCACCTATGCGTGCGTGGTCCATCACAATGGCTCCCATTCCGATCAGACATTGACGTTCGACATAGCAACCGTGCAGCGTGACGCGATGACCGACCGTCACTTCTTCGCCGATAATGGTCGGGCCAAAATCGGAACTCACATGGATCATCGTCATATCCTGAATGTTCGTCCTAGCTCCGATGCGAATATAGCTGACATCGCCGCGGACGACCGAGCCAAACCAGATATTCGCGTCTTCGCCTATCTCGACGTCGCCGATGACATGAACATCGTCGGCAATAAACGCGCTTTCGGAGATCTTTGGGTGGATATTGTTAAAGGGCAGTACTAACGCCATAAACTTTTCGTCTTCTTTGCCGTCTTTGCGTCTTCGCGGGCAAAAAACCGGTTTCCCGCAAAGCCGCAAAGGACGCAAAGTCATTTTGCTAATCGTCGCTTGAGATTTCCCCAAACCTGCTCAAGCTCGCTGATGCGCAACAGCTTGGCCGCGATCAAGAATGTAATTCCCGCGAGGGCGATCGGCACGAACGCCTCTATCAACCTAACGTAAAACGGCTTTGCCGCAAACTGAGCAGCAAGCAAATGATAGCTAGCATACGCAACCGCCGACATCGCAGCCGAGGCGACAGCGATCTTTAAGAAAGCACCAATTATCTCGCGGCCGTTTATTCGGCCGATCCGCTTGCGCATTAACAGCAGGAGTGCAAAAAAGTTAACAAGGGCAACGACCGATGTTGCGAGTGCAACGCCGACATGGCCAAAGCCTGACGGCCGCTCAGGCGTAACGCCGACGGTCGAAAGAAGGAGCATCATTCCAAAACTCGTCGGCGCGTGAACGGCGATCGACGCGACGCTGACCCACATCGGCGTTCGCGCGTCGTCGAGCGCGTAGAACGATGGCGACAGAACCTTTATCGCCGCATAACCCGCGAGGCCTATCGAATATGCCGCGAGCGCCCACGCCGTCATATTCGTGTCAAAAGCCGTAAATCGCCCGCCCTGATAGATCATCGCGATGATCGGTTCGCCCAAAACGACGAGCCCGCAAGCCGCCGGCACCGTCAGCAGAAAGACGAGTTTTAACGAGTCGGCAAGCGTGTTGCGAAACTCGCCCGTCTTGTTTTCCGATGCGAGCCGTGAGAGCGCCGGTATCGCTGCCGTGCCGATAGCAACGCCAAAGACGCCGATCGGAAACTGCATCAGGCGGAACGCAAAACTCAGCCACGAATTTCCGCCCTCGATAACGGACACGACAACGAGATCGACCAGCACCTTTACCTGGATGGCTCCGGTGCCGATGATCGCCGGGCCCATCAGACGCATTATGCGTTTCACACCCTCGTCGGCAAAGCTAAGCACCGGCGAAAAGCGGAAGCCGACCCTTAGCAGCGATGGGACCTGTATCAAGAGTTGCGCCGCTCCACCGATCAATGTGCCGATCGACATGCCGATTATCGCCCATTTTGCCGCATCGCTCGGGATGAGTGTTTTGTCGTTTGAGATCTCCCAGCCGCCGCCGCTCAAGTAATACGCGAGGCCAAGGCCGAAGAGGATCGAGCAGATATTAAACGCCGTCGAGGCCGAGGCCGGAACTCCGAACTTGCCCTTTGTGTTGAGCACGCCCATCGCGAGCGCCGCGAGAGCGACGAGCAGGATGAAGGGGAACATGATCTGCGTCAGCGTTACGGCGAGCGCCGCCTTTTCCGGCGAAAAGCCGCGTGCGAGCAGCGGTATGACGTACGGAGCGATAAGGATACCGATGAGCGTGATCACGCTCATGACGACCGCGAGAACATTGAATACGAGTGCTGCGAGCCGCCATGCCTCCGCTTCGTTTTTCTTGATCTGATAGTCGGTGAAAACCTTTACAAACGCCGCCGACAGAGCGCCCTCAGCAAACAGGTCGCGCAAGATATTCGGTATTTTGAACGCAACAACAAACGCGTCATACAAAAACCCGGCGCCAAAGAACCTGGCAAAGACGGTCTCGCGAACTAGTCCCAACACGCGCGAGAACATCACGGCAATAGAGACGATACCTGCCGATCTAGCTACGCTTTGGTGTTTTGTTTCAACGATCTCTTCTTTGCTGTCGCTCATGAAGCCAAGCGGGAATTATCTCACGAGATGCGCAGATGCAGAAGCCCGCGCGTCAGCAAGGGCGTAACACTCAAGTTGGATGTT
>JBJXFZ010000099.1:0-67315 GCA_046154245.1 Pyrinomonadaceae bacterium | reverse complement strand
AGCATAAAAAGCTACTGGCCCTGCTTAAGGAGAAAATTCCGGCGATAGATCCTGAGTTTATCATCACGTTTGGGCCGGATGGTGACACTTCTCATTCCGAACATATCGTGACGGGGGCCGCCGCTACCGAACTGCTTTTGAGAGAAGGCTGGGTGAAACGGTATCCGCTCTATTATTTGTCCTGGACAGAGGAGCAAGGAAAGAAGTTCGAGCTTGGCTGGTTGGATCGCCAGTATTTCAATGTCAGGATCGAGTATTCTCAGGACCAGGAGAACAAGGCCCTGGAAATGGTGCCGTGTTATGTCACGCAATTCACTCAGGAGGAGATCGCCAAAGATCGGAAAGAGAAGCTCGCGGACAACTCGAATACTGCTTATTTCAGGCGCTTTTCGGTAGCGAAGGGTCTGCGAACTCGATTTTGACCAAAGGACCGGAGGAAACATATGACCGTTGATCGACGCACATTTATCAGTTCCGCGGGAAAAGGCCTCGGCCTTGCGGCTCTGTCATCGGCGACCGTCGGTTCGCTCCTCAATGAGGTCAAAGCTGCGAGTAAATTTGTCGATCATCTGTCGCCGGTTGAGGTTGCCGCGGACGAAGACTATTGGGCGACGATACAACAGGCGTTTTCGGTGACGCGCGGGATCGTGAATCTCAACAACGGCGGCGTATCCCCGAGTCCGCGCCTCGTTACAGAGGCGTTTGTCCGCTACACCTGGCAGCAGGAAGACGCGACCGCCTACACGATGTGGCAGATCCTTGAGCCGCAGTCTGAGACTATACGCACGGGTTTAGCCGAAGTTTTTGGCTGTGATGCCGAGGAGATCGCGATCACTCGAAATGCCAGCGAGTCGCTCGAAATTTTACTGATGGGGCTCGATCTAAAATCCGGCGACGAGGTTCTGTCTACCACGCAGGATTACGGCAGAATGTTGACGACACTAAAACAGCGCGAACTCCGCGAAGGGATCAAACTAAATTTGATCAAGATCCCTATCGCTCCGAACAACGTCGACACGATCGCAGATGCGTTTGAGCGGGCCGTAACGCCGAGAACCAAACTTATCCTCGTGTCGCATCAGATAAATCTCACGGGACAGATATTGCCGGTCAAAAAAGTTTGCGAGATGGCGCGCTCCCGAGGCATCGAGACGATCGTTGACGGGGCTCATGCATTTGCTCAATTCGATTTCAAACGTGACGATCTCGGGTGCGATTACTACGGTACGTCTTTGCATAAATGGATCTACGCACCAAAGGGCACTGGGATGCTCTACGTCAAAAAGGACAAGATCGCGAAGGTCTGGCCGCTGATGGCCGCAGAAGACAGGCAGAAAACTGACATCCGCAAGTTTGAAGAGATCGGTACGCACTCCGCCGCGATGCGGCTCGCGATCGGCGAAGCGATCCTATTTCACAACGCGATCGGCGGCAAGCGAAAGGAAGAGCGTCTTCGTTTCCTTTCGCGATATTGGATGAACAGATTGAAAGATGTCCCGAAGGTCGGCTTTAATACGTCGTTCGACCCAAAGCAGTCGTGCGCGATCGCAAATTTCAAGATCGACGGCGTCGATCCGGTCGCACTCGGCGCTTATCTGATGTCAAAACACAAGATCTTTACGACGCCGATCGTGCATGACGAATTTACCGGCATTCGCATAACACCGAATCTTTACACAACGCTGTGGGAACTCGACCGGTTCTGCAATGTCGTTGAGGACATCGCGAGGAAAGGTCTGCCAAAAGCATAGCCGGAACGCAGGCGCCCTCGCCTGCAAACGTCGCGAAGCGGCGTGATTTTTGTTTATGACTATTAAGAAAGTAACTTCACACCCCACACAGAACGAGGCTCTGATATTCGAGCGTTCGCAGCCGGGCCGCATCGGTTATCGACTGCCAAAACTCGATGTAGATGAAACAAATATCGACGAGATCATGCCTGCAAGCCTTCGCCGCGACGACGATCTCGACGGCGTTCCAGAGGTCAGCGAGGTCGACGTCGTGCGGCACTTTACGCGAATTTCAACGTGGAACTACTCGATCGATCTCGGCATGTATCCGCTCGGCTCGTGCACGATGAAGTACAACTCGCGCCTGAACGAAAAGGTCGCGCGCATCGCGGGGTTTGCAAATCTGCATCCGCTCGCCCCAGAACGAGAATCGCAGGGAGCACTCGCGCTGATTTATGAATTGCAGCAGGATCTGGCTGAGATTACCGGGCTTCCGGGCGTTTCGCTACAGCCTGCCGCAGGTGCGCAGGGTGAGATGACCGGCGTGATGCTCATACGCGCTTTTCTCGACGATCGCGATGGCGAAGCCTCAAAAGATCGTCGCGTCATGCTGATTCCCGAGTCCGCCCACGGCACCAATCCTGCCTCGGCCGCGCTCGCCGGCTTTACCGTAAAGGCTATTCGCGCAAACGCGGACGGCCTGACCGATATGGATCATCTTCGCGAACTTTGCTCGCAGGGCGGTGTCGCGGGGCTAATGCTGACAAATCCGAACACGGTAGGAATTTTTGAGAAGAATATTCGCGAGATATGTGACACGATCCATACCGCCGGCGGACTCGTTTACATGGACGGCGCGAACATGAACGCACTCGTCGGCGTCGCGCGTCCTGGCGACATGGGCGTCGATGTTATTCACCTGAATTTACACAAGACATTTTCGACGCCGCACGGCGGCGGCGGTCCGGGCTGCGGGCCGTGCCTGTGTTCGGCCGAACTCACGCCGTTTCTGCCGACGCCACGGATCGAAAAGGACGGCGACCGATATCATCTCAACTACGATAATCCTAAATCCATCGGCCGCGTCAAAGCGTTCTTTGGCAACTTTGGAATGATGGTACGAGCGTTGTCGTATATCTATACGCACGGCAACGATGGCCTCAAGGAAGCGACCGAGGCCGCCGTGCTCAACGCGCGATACGTCTCGCACAAACTCGAAGGCACATTCGATAAACCGTACGAATCCGATTGCATGCACGAAGCGATCTTTTCGCACAAGAACCAGTCGAAGAAAGGCGTTGTAACACTCGACATCGCAAAGCGCCTGATCGATTACGGGTTTCATCCGCCGACGGTCTACTTCCCGCTGGTTGTTGAAGGTGCAATGCTCATCGAGCCGACCGAATCGGTTGGCCGGGCGGACCTCGACGCGTTTATCGAAGCGATGATCGACATCGACCGAGAGGCAAGCGAAAACCCGCAGCTCGTGACCGGGGCGCCGCACTCTACGCGCATCGGGCGCCTTGATGAAGCGACGGCGGCGCGAAAGCCGGTACTGCGTTGGAAAAAGGACACCGATTCCTCAGTCACCGCCGCGTAACAAATTGTACCGCGACCGCGCCCAGTCGCTCGCAATCAAAACCGTAGTCGCGATTGCACGACACGTTCTTTGGCTATATAATTCTGCCCGAAATTTAGCGCCGCCGAAACCTCTCATTCGACGACATAGATCTCAAGGAGGTTTAATACGTCGCAGCCACGCTCGTCTGAAATTGATCAAGCAACAAGGGGTGCCCTTCTGGGAATCGTCGTGACGGAACTGCGCGCGAGTCTGGGCTCGAGACTCCCGCACGTCGGTTTGACACCTCGCCTTCGCCAACGTCTCGCGGTGACAAATCGAAGAAAGGCCGTTTAATAAGACTTTTGAGATTCGTGTGACAAACGTCACTCCACCGGACGGCAGTTTCACCCGAAAATCATCACTGACGACAGCAAACATGATTCGGTTCTCGGTTGCTGAATCGCACACGCCACCGATGACCTCGACTGATGCGACATCTGATCTGGAGGAAATATGAACGCATACCGAATCGCAATCTTGAGTTTGACCTTGCCGGTTTTCGTCTTTTCGTTTCTGGTGGGCCTGCCGGAAATAGACCTTGTGCAATCCGGCCGAACGAGCGCTCGGGACATTCTCGCTCACCCCGTGGCGACACCAAAGGCCCAAAAGGTGATGTCCGAATATCGCGGCATTTCGATAGGAATGAAAACCGACGAAGTCCGTTCAAAACTCGGTGAACCAAAAGACAAGTCTGTCGAGATGGATATGTACAGCTTTGCCGAAACCGAGACCGCCCAATTTTATTATGAATCGCAGGTGGTAAAGGCGATGATGATCACCTTTACAGGCGACCTAAAAGCAGCACCGACGCCTCGCGACGTTTTTGGCGAAGACGCCGCAGTTAAGGAAGACGGGAGCATCTTCAAAATGGTTCGATACCCTAAGGCGGGCTACTGGATCTCGTACAACCGTTCGGGTGGCACCGATCAGGTCATTAGCATCGCATTTCAGAAGATCTGATAAGGACAGCGAAAGGGTGTACAGCATTGCTCGCTAGGCTAAGTAAGGTCGAGGTTTGTCTCAAAACCGCTAATTTACTAGAATTTCCTAAGTTAAGTCGGCACCGAACGTTTTTATGACAACTATTGGAATTCCGAAAGAGATCCACCCGGGCGAAAAGCGCGTCGCCGCCACGCCGCAGACAATTTTGAAGCTCAAGAAACTCGGCTTTGATGTTGTAGTCGAGCGCGGTGCCGGACACGGCATCAACGCCGCGAACAGTGAATATCGCGAAGCCGGTGCGACGGTAATTGATGATACGAAAGAGCTTTGGGCCGCGGCTGACGTGATAATGAAGGTACGTCCGCCCGAGGAAAACACGGAGCTTGGCGTTCACGAGGCCGATCTGCTAAAAGAGGGAGCTACGCTCATCGGGTTCATCTGGCCGGCGCAGAACAAGGACATTTTGGACCGCCTCGCGGAGCGCAACGCGACCGTCTTTGGCATGGACTGTGTCCCGCGTATCACGCGTGCTCAGAAGATGGACACGCTCTCGGCGATGGCCAACATTGCGGGTTACCGCGCCATCATCGAGGCGGCAAATAATTTTCCGCGATTCTTTACAGGGCAAATTACCGCAGCCGGCAAGATCGACCCCGCAAAGGTGTTGGTTATCGGAGCGGGCGTGGCTGGTTTGTCTGCGATCGGCGCGGCAAAGGGTTTGGGAGCGATCGTGCGTGCGTTTGACCCGCGCTCGGCGACAAAGGATCAGGTCGCGTCAATGGGCGCCGAGTTTCTCGAACTCGACATTAAAGAAGAAGGCGAGGGCAAGGGCGGTTACGCCAAGCAGATGTCCGACGACTTTCTAAAAGCCGAGATGGCCCTCTTTGCCGCACAGGCCATGCAGGTCGATATTATCGTCACAACCGCCCTCATTCCGGGCAAGCCCGCGCCAAAACTCATCACGCAAGGCATGGTGGAGTCGATGAAACCCGGCTCAGTTATCGTCGATCTCGCAGCCGAACAGGGCGGCAACTGCGCACTCACCGAACCCGGCAAGATCGTTCATCACAAAGGCGTTACGATCGTCGGCTACACCGATCTGCCATCGCGAATGGCGTCGATGTCGTCGCAGCTTTACGGGGCGTGTATCGTGGCGTTATTGACCGACCTCGTCGGAACGCGGACGCCCTCGTCCGCAATGAGCGCGAAGCCCGAAGAAGTCGTCTCGCCGGAGGAACCGGCGATTGCGGACGAAGGCGTCCGCGCTCCGTTGATCAACATCGACCTCAACGACGAAGTCGTCCGCGGTTCGATCGTCCTGCACGAGGGCAAGATGATGTGGCCGCCGCCTGCGCCGCCAACGCCGCCCGCACCGCCCGAGCCCGGTGTTCCGACAAAAAGCACCGCGTCAAAGTCGGTTGCGGCTCCGGCACACGGCAACGCGCACGGTCATGACGGCGGCACGGGCGTCAGCCCTTGGCTTCTCGCCGTCGTAGGCTTCGTAATGCTCGGTCTCGGTTACATCGCTCCGTCGTCGGTTCTGTCGCACTTCACGGTGTTTATGCTCGCGTGCTTTGTTGGCTTTCAGGTCGTCTGGAACGTCAAACCCGCGCTCCACACGCCGCTCATGAGCGTCACAAACGCCATCAGCGGCATCATCCTTGTCGGCGGAATGCTGCAGCTCATCGACACGTCTTTGAACCTGACCGTCATCCTTGGCGCGATCGCTACGCTGATCGCCGCCATCAACATCGCGGGTGGATTCCTGGTCACGAATCGAATGTTGGGGATGTTTAGGAAATGAGAGAGCGTTCACTTGTCTATGAGCCGATACCCGTCATGAGTAAGGACGAAATCCTCGCAACCTTGGAGGAAGATAACCCTAAATTTGTCTCAATCGCTGTCCTGTCAGCGGTACTAAATTCGGGGGATGGACAATGGGCGGAAGAGGTATGTTACCGATTGGCAAAACACCAAGATGAAAATGTCCGAGGCAACGCAATGCAAGGTCTTGGTCATATCGCACGTGTCCATGGGAAATTGGACGGAGGTCGAGCTCTTGCGATTTTAGAATTCGGGCTAAAAGACCCCCATGAATATGTAAGAGGAAACGCAGAAGATGCCTTGGACGATCTCCGACAGTATTTACATTTAGATTAATGCAACTAAGCCTGATCACAAACGCATACATCGCCGCGAGTGCGTGTTAGAATTAGCTATGAGCCAAACGGAGCACAACTTAGTTGAGATCGACCCTGAAAAGCTTGGCGGAACGCCGGTGTTTCGTGGGACACGTGTGCCGATCCAGAATCTTTTTGACTGTCTGGAAACTGGTGAATCGATAGACGATTTCCTTCGACAATTCCCGACCGTTGGTCGCGAGCAGGTGATGGCCGTACTGGAAGAATCTAAGGAGCAGCTTTTAGTCGGCTATGAACTTGCTGCTTGACGAATGCGTAACCAACGATCTGAAAGCCGATCTGGTCGGGCACAATGTCTCGACAATTAACGATGCCGGCTTCAAGGGTCTCAAGAATGGAGAATTATTGCAGGCCGCGTCAGCTACCTTCGATGTGTTGGTGACTGTCGATCAGAACCTGCAATTCCAGCAAAACTTGAAGGACTTTGACGTCGCGATCCTTGTCCTTAAGGCCCGTCGCAGCGCATATCCATTTCTAAAGCCCTTAATACCGGCCGCGTTAGACGCGCTCAAGCTTATAGAAAAAGGAGAGATCGTTGTGATCGAATAGCCCGTAATGCAACAAAGCCTAATCACAATCGCATACATCGCCGCGAGTGCGTTGTTTATTTTGAGCCTTGGCGGGCTGTCTCAGCAGGAGACGGCACGGCGGGGGAATGTTTACGGTATCGTCGGGATGCTGATCGCGCTTGTCGCGACCGCGGCGGCGATGAATGTCGGGGGCCTGCCTGTGCTCGCGGCGGCGCTTGTGCCGGGCTTGGTGATCGGAGCGATTTTGGCGAGCCGCGTGCAGATGACGTCGATGCCCGAGCTGGTGGCGATCTTGCACAGCTTTGTCGGCCTGGCGGCGGTGCTCGTCGGTTTTGCGACGTATCTGGGACCGCATAAACAGATGACGGCGGCCGAACTGAATCTGCACACGGCCGAGATCTTTATCGGCGTCTGCATCGGCTCGATCACGTTTACGGGCTCGGTGATCGCGTTCTTAAAACTTCGCGGCTCGATCAGCGGCAAGCCGCTCACAATTCCCGGACGCCACGTGATCAATTTGGTCATGCTGCTTGTGACAATCGGCTTGGGCGTCGCGTTCTTTGTGTCGCCTGATCATAACGCCGGACAGTGGCCGCTGCTGATCGCGACGATAATTACAGGCATTCTCGGCATACATTTCATCATGGCAATCGGCGGAGCCGACATGCCTGTTGTCGTCTCGATGCTAAACAGCTACTCGGGCTGGGCGGCGGCGGCGGCGGGCTTTATGCTCTCCAACGATCTGCTCATCATCACGGGCGCTCTGGTCGGCTCGAGCGGCGCGATCCTCAGCTACATCATGTGCCGCGGAATGAACCGCTCGTTCGTTAGCGTGATGCTTGGCGGCTTTGGCACCGAGGGCGGAACCGTCGCGGCATCAGCAAGCGGCGAGCCGCAGGGCGAAGTTCATTCTATTGACGCCGCCGGTGCAGCCGAACTTATCACCAATGCCAAAAAGATCATCATCGTCCCGGGCTACGGCCTCGCCGTCGCTCAGGCACAGCATTCGCTCGCCGAGGTTTGTAAATTGCTGAAAGAACAGAACATAGAGGTCAAGTTCGCGATCCACCCCGTCGCCGGGCGCCTGCCCGGTCACATGAACGTCCTTTTGGCCGAGGCAAATATTCCCTACGACATAGTATTTGAGATGGACGAGGTCAACGGTGAATTCCCTGCAACGGATGTTGCGTGGGTGATCGGTGCAAACGACATCGTCAACCCGTCCGCGATGGACGACCCCGCAAGCCCCATAGCCGGCATGCCCGTGCTCCACGTCTGGGAAGCCCGCAACTCGATCGTCATGAAACGCTCGATGGCCTCGGGCTACGCCGGCGTCGATAACCCGCTTTTCTACAAAGACAACACGCTGATGCTGTTCGGCGATGCGAAGAAGGTCGTGGATGAGATTTTGACGGTGATGCGAGGGTAATGCGGAAGCCCGCGCATGAGCAAGGGCTTTACACTGAACATGAGCGAACCAAGATTCGACGATTACGGATTCGAAATATACGAGGAAAACCAGTTCCCGCTCGCGTATCTTCTTACCTTCCGAACATTTGGGACTTGGCTACACGGCGACGACCGGGGCTCTGTCAGACGTAACGGAAACAATCGCTACGGTGAGCCGAAGGTTACAGCCAGTGTCCCTCTGAGAGACGCGCTGGAGCGGGCACGGCAGGTGGCATCGGTCGTGCTGGACGCAGCTCAAAGAGATTGCGTTACGCAGGCGATAAAGGAAGTCTGCGAATTCAGAAAATACGTCCTTCGAGCGATAAACGTACGGACAAATCATGGCCATGTTGTCGTTTCCGCTGCTTTAAAACCGGAGAAGATCGTGAATGATTTCAAAGTCTATGCGACGAGGCTCTTGCGGACAAGAGGACTATGTTCCCCTATACAGAAAGTTTGGTCGCGTGGAGCTAGTACGCGTTATTTGTGGAAGCCGCGACACGTTGTTGGCGCGGTTGATTATGTGAAGTATTGTCAGGAAGATATTCCGTTCGAGTTTCGCGATTAGCTGATCTTGAGTGTTAAGCCCTTGCTAACGCGCAGGCTTCTGCATCGATCTCGCTGATGCTCTTTGGCGATGCGAAGAAGGTGGTAGACGAAATACTAACGGTGATGCGGGGGTAGAGTCTATCTTCCTTGCGAGATGGTCAATTGGGACTCAACCGCATGAACCGTAGACCCTTCCTTATTCAACTTGAAAGTTCTTCTACTCAACCGGTTTAGATGATGAACAATTCCCGGCCCGTAAGGATCGGATTTCGCTCCGTTAAAGGCGTACGCGCCGCGAAGTTCGTAATTCCCATTATAGGTGTCAATAAGTTCGTCGATCTGTCGCTCATCGAGAGCAACAATTTTATCGAGTAAACTTCCGAGCGCGTTTGCCTCGTGAAAGCTTGAGCATTTCTCTAGTTTTTTGAGGTACGGGCGAAACATTCGCTCATGCTGCACCGACACGCCGACGATGTCCCATGCCAACGTATTCCAGCTACTTCGCAAGCCTTGAAAGCGACCGAGAAATCCGTATGGCTCTTTGCCCAACATCACAGCAATTGTCGGTATGTTCCTAGCAAGTGCAAAACCAACTTCCTGATCTGTCCAATCACTATCATGAAAGTCATCAGTCATCAACGCAGCAAATCCATCCATGGTTGTAAGTGCGTTTAATATCTCATTCACCCATTCCTTAGTTGGATGGATATCGGCATGAGCAACAAAGCAGGTTATTCCAAGCTCCCGAAGTTCCTCCTTAAGTTTGTAGGTCTCAGTTTTCGAGGCCGATTTATGACTGAGGAACAATCGAAAGCAGTCCTTTTCCCAAATTCGGTGCTCGGCTTTCTCGCTAACAACGCGAACCGGTTTAAGAAGCAGTCCCGAGTTCGTGCGCCCATCGTCATCTTCTTCGGCTTCGAACTCTAGAAATACACACTCCACAAACTCATTTTGCACATTGTGCAATTGGTTAAGCCGATCTCTAACTGAAGTTTGAATTTCGTCCTTGCTCGTAACGCTACGTAGGAATAGATCTTCGGGGACTGTGAGATACACCGCATGCCCTGTCGTCCCACCGTTCCAATTGTCATGACTCCACTCCTCCTTAACTCGAACTTGAGCGTTCACAACAATTTCTTGAAGTTCGTGTTCGCTGTTGGTCTCACAAAGTTTTGATAGAGCGCGAAGACACGGCTCGATCTTGTTCGGAAGTTCGTACATGCGTCTAGATTATAGGTTGATCAACGCCAATCTCTCAACAACCTTCCCCTTCCCAAATGCTCCTCGACGATCTCCGCTACGTCACCTGGCTGGACCTGGCCGCACATTGTGCCGTCGGGATAGACGATGACACGGCGGTGCCGATGGCCGCGAAAGCCGTTCGAAACTTACGCCATGCGGTTCTCGTATTCGGCTTGTGATATCAAGTAACTGCCGTACATTTCCGCTACTCGCTCTTCTGGTGGCTTTGGGCTTTTTCCCCAGCAGCGCTCAAAAGGTCGTCAAGCCGGACAGAGCGAACGCCGGTCTTGATTTGATCCAGTCGGAAGTCAAAAAACGGGTAGAGAGCGGTGAACTCCCCTCGATCTCGATCGGAGTGATCCAAAACGGCAAAACCATCTGGAAGGAATCATTCGGCTTTGCGGATGTTGAGAAGAAAACACGAGCGACACCCGATACGATCTATGCTCTCGGTTCGCTTTCAAAATCGATCACAGGTACGGCCCTTTTCAAGCTGGTTCAATCGGGTAAGATCGACCTCGACCAACCGATTGCCAATTATCTGAAAAGTACGCCGATCAACTTTCAGGGTCACGATCCAAGCGGCTACAAGGTCTTTCATCTCTTGAACATGACAGCCGGCATTCCGCACCACTGGCGGTATTGCTACACAGATCTCGGAAACTTAACGAAGTGCGGAAGTGAGTTTTCCTCTCAGGCTTCGTTTTCGGCGTTTCGACCGGGCGAAGTTCATCTTTACTCAAACCTCTCTTTTGGTCTAGTCCAGCAAATCGTGTCTGATGTGTCGGGACAGCCGTTCACGAAGTTCATGCGGGACAACATCTTGAGGCCCGCCGGAATGAAGGAAACGTTCACACATTTGAACGAGATTCCGAAAACCGGACTGACCGTCGCTAAACCCTATAAAGCTGACGGCAAGCCGGCCGAGCGCTTTCAGTTCGAACCAGCCGGCGGTGGTGGATTCCACTCGACCGTTAACGATCTTTTGAAATACGGGGCAATTCACTTGCGCGCAAAAAACGATTCGAACGCAGTGCTGAGCAGTGCAACACTCGTCGAAAACCACCGAGTTCGGCCCGAACTCCCGCACGGTTACTACGCAAACGGCTGGGGGATTTTGCCGTTGCCTGAGAAAGGGACAACGCTGCTTTCAAACGGCGCGATCGAAGGTGCGGCATCTACGCTGCTCGTACTTCCCGATGCTGAGATCGTTATCGTCGTACTCGTTAACAAAACGGTTGGTAATGATCTCACCGACGATATCGCGTTCAGGATCGCAGGTTCCCTTCTTCCAGATTACAAGGGCCATCTCGACACGCTTTTTGAAAAGGTCGGGCCTCTTTTTTCGGACCGCGAAATCACGAAGAATGACGGCCTCGATGGGCGATGGCGTGGAAACCTAAATGTAGGTGATCAGCGAAAACAATTTGAGTTGTCTGTCGAAGGTACGGGAGGATCGGTCCGGGTCGACGGTTTACGGTACGAGATCAAAAAGGTAACGGTTGGACAAGGCCTTATCAAGGCAGAATGTGAACTCGGGCTGCCTGAATTCAAAGGAAAACGGCAGCGGGCGGAATTGCTCTTACGAAAGGACGGAGACAAACTCGAAGGAATCCTGAGTCTCGATGTTCGCAGCGGACGGCCTGAGTTCCTTGTGCCGTACTATGTGAGTCTCAAGAGTGTCAGGTAACACAAAGGCAAGCCGGTGCGCACGGGTCATCCTTTCACGCTGGGAAGCTCCATTAACGCCAATCTCTCAACAACCTTCCCCTTCCCCAAATGCTCCTCGACGATCTCCGCCACGTCTTCCGGCTGGACTTGGCCGTACATCGTACCGTCGGGATAGACCATGACGGCGGTGCCGATCGAGCAGAAGCCGATCGAGCCGCATTTGGTGAGGACGATCTCGCCCATTGGGTTGCGGCCCTTTGACGCTTTGCCTTGGCGGAGGCCTTTTTCGCTGAGGATGCGATCGAACTCGGCAAACACTTCTTCGCCACCGACCTTTGAACACGACTTGCCCGTGCAGACAAAAACCTGCCGCTTTATCGGTGCTTTTAGCATCGGCGCGAGCTTTTCGAGCTCCGCACGGTCGGTGATGAATTTTGGCTTCGCCATAAGCCTAGCCTAACAAATCGGCCCGCGAAACACACGAAGTGCACAGAATTACTGACTCGACATCGAGACGAGTTTTTTGTGTGTTTCCGAGGGAGCTCTTCGTGCTAGAATCACAGCGGCGAAACGGTAAGAGCGGGCGATGGCGACAGGCATTATCATTCACATAAACGCGGGCGGCGAAAAGCGTACCGAGTTCTTTTCGGACGAGCATATTCGTGTCGGCTCGGACGAATTTTGCGACCTGCAGATTCGGACGAATGGCGCGAATAACAGCGGCGTGTGGTTCGCGCTCGAGAGCACTGACGGCACGTATCGCATCGTCGAGTTTGACGAGGCCCTGGGCTTGAAGATCAATGACAATCCGATGCGGCGCTTTATTGCGATCGCCGATGGCGACTCGATCGTACTGCCCGAGAGCAACGTTTCGTTCTCGTTCTTCTCGCTCGAAACTCGCTCGGCTCTCATCACGACAAATCGAGAACAGCCGCATATCTCGCGATTCATCGAGGACGCCGCGATCGAGGCCTCCGGTTCGGCGAAACGCGACGATGCAAGGGCGTTTCTTCGCGAATTTGTCCGCGAGCTATCGCGTGAGATCAGATGGACGACAAAGCTCATCGCGTTCGTGCTGATCGGCGCCTTCATTACCGGCATCTTGTATATCGGCTGGGCGGTGAGCAGCGAGCTTCGCCAGAGCCGACAACAGGCCGAATTGCAAAGCGATGTCATAAAGAAACTCGAAGAAAAACTCGGGCAAACGAGCGACCAGCTTGGCGAGCTCGATAAAACGAACAAAGACCTGATGAAAACCGTTTCGCTCGCGCCAAATCTGCGTGTCGACTACGGCAGCGGCGTTTGTCTGATCGTCGGCGTTTACGATCTCGTCGACAAACGCAGCGGCAAGGTCCTGCGGTATGCAGATCCGCAAAGCTTGCGGCCAAATCCGTTTGAGCCGAGCGAATCCGAAGACCCCTCGAAGCAACCGCCGCCGCAGATCGGTTTGACGACCGAGGGTAATGGTTCGACGGTCGAGTACGATTTTATTGGTACCGGCTTTCACGTCGGCGGAGGCTACATAGTGACAAACCGCCATGTCGTCCAGCCTTGGGAAGAAGACGAACAGGTCAAGCAAATGATGCAGGTTGCATCGGGGCGGCCTCGTGTAAAGCGTCTTGTGATCTACTTTCCAAATTATGCCCAGCCGCTGACCATGCGCATGCGACAAGTTGGCTCTCGCGAAGACGTCGCCGTCGGCACCATCGACCCAAAGTTGCTGCCGCCCGATCTACCCGTACTGCCACTTGACACGGACGGCGAATCAGCGACGATCGGCAAAACGGTCGTTACGATGGGTTACCCTAGCGGCCCCGACCGCCTGCTCGCGATGGTAGATGACGACGAAGCAAAGTCGATCAATCTACGCTTTGGGAACTCGCGGCAGAATCTCATAAACTTCCTGGCGCAATCCTTGAAAATAAAGCCTCTGTTGACGCAAGGCGCAATTACCGACCTTGATGGTAAACGGATCGTACACGACGCTAAGACCGCTGAGGGCGGCTCGGGAGCGCCGCTCTTTGGCCAGGCGGGCAAGGTCATAGGCGTAAACTTTGGCGTCTTTACCGAGAACACTGCCGCAAACATGGCCGTACCCGTGCGTTTTGCGATCGAGCTGCTAAGACGGGCCGGCTGGAAATCGCCCGAGGAGTTGCAGAAAGAGTCCGAACAGCAGGTCGCCGCGAATAATACCAACTCGAATACTGCTCAATAAGTCAGAACCACCTGCGGTAGCGGGTGGTTTAACGCGGAATTACACAAGTTTAGAGATCGTGATGGCCCGTCTCCAACCACCCGCTACTGCGGGTGGTTCCGACTGTCGATTTCCCCAAGTTCTTTTATCTTCAACATTACAAAATCCGCGATCTCCTTATGCGTACGGAGGCGGTCGGGGCGTGAATAGAATTCGTCGAGATCGACGGGCTCGCCAAAGTGTATGCGGATCTTTTCGCCGCCCGTCCAGTTGCCAATAATCTGTTTTGGCAGATGGTTCCCAAGGCCGGCAATAAAAACGGGGATGACTTGTGGTCGGGCGGCATATATGACCTTGCCGATGCCGGGTTGAGCGGGCAGCATGTCGTATGGTCCGCCCTCGAGATTGCGTTTGCCTTCGGGATGAAAGCCAACGACGTTCGGTGCCGGTTCGCTGCAAAGCTGAATAAGCCGCTGCATCGAGTACTTGTCAAACTCGCGCTTGGCCGCCTCGCGTTCCTCGCGAAAGAACGGCGGATACATCGACATCCAACCCATCACCAGATTGACGAACCAGCCGATCGGGTTGTCGTAGAAGAACTTTGCCCGCACCGGGAAAAACAGAGCGAGCGGACGTTTCGTGCGGCGGAATATGACGCTCGAAACCGTGTACAGATCAAAGAACGACCGGTGATTTGCAGCGAGCACGACCGGACGACTCGCGTCCGAGTTTTCGATATTCTCGATGCCGTAAACCTGCATCAGATTGTACGTGGCGAGGTAGATCCAGAGCGAGCCGATGTGCCGCTGGCAAAACGTCATCAGACGCTTGCCGGCGCCGAGGTTCATCTCGTGCGCGAGGCGGAAACCGATCCGCTCAAACGCGCTCAGCGGCGCGATCTCGTCAGGCGCCGGCACGAGCGGCTCGTTTCGTGCCGCAAATGCCGTGTTTTCCGCTTGTTTCAGCTCTTTGCCCGTCATAAACAAAGCGTAATTCTAGCATTTTCTACCGCGGTTGGAAGTTTCTGCACGGTCGTCCGACGACCGACAACTTATCGTCCGGGCTCACAACGCGGGTTCTAGCGGCAGCGACTTAAAACCAAGGCGTTTAGATCGCGAGTTTTTCTTTCCCCCGCTATGCTTTTCGGATATAATTCAAACCAACTTTTTCTGGAGTTAAATAAGAAATGACATTAACAGTTAATAAACTCTTCGCGGTTATTTCTCTATTCATCGCGGCCGCGGGCGTCTCGAATGTGTTCGCAGGTAGCGGCGACGTCTGGCAGCCGGTGGCGAGCGAATCGATCAGATCGCGCAATCGCCTGGCAGTCGACGGAAACAAATTTCTCGTCTATCGTTTTGACGACGCGGCGGCGAAGGCGATTCTCCGCAACGCTCCGATGGAGTTTTCGGCAGACGCACAAACACGCATATTCGTCTTTCAACTGCCGATGCCCGACGGCAAATTCGAGTCGTTTCGCGTCGTCGAGTCGCCAGTGCTCTCGCCTGCGTTGCAGGCCGAGTATCCCGATTGGCGAACATATCAGGCATTCGGAATCGACGACAGAAGCGCAACGGCGCGGTTCGGAATCACTTTGAACGGCTTTCACGCATCGGTCTTTTCGACAAAAGGCACCGTGGTGATCGACCCGATCACTATCGGTGACCCGCAGAATTACATCGTTTACTCAAAACGCGATCTTACCAAACCGCGAAATTTTCATTGTCTGTTGGATGAGACGCTAAGTGGCCACAGCGATACGAAATACTCGTTTTTCCCCGCTCCGGAGTTTTCGCACGGATCTCAGATCAGAACTTACAGACTCGCGATTGCAGCGACAGGTGAATACACCGCCGTTTTTGGCAATCAGACGAATGGCCTAGCTCAAGTCACTACGACCGCAAACCGCATGAACGGGATTTACCGAAAGGATTTTGCCGTCGGTCTGCAACTCGTTTCGGGAACAAATCTTGTCTATCCCGATGCTGCAACCGACCCATACACGAATGTCATTAACGGCTCACAACTGGACGCAAATCAAACCAATATCAATACTGTTCTCGGCGCAGGCGGTTACGATGTCGGACATCTTTTTGCCACGAGTAACAACGGACTCGCACAGCTTAATTCGATTTGCACCGCCGGCAAAGCCCGCGGGGCGTCAGGTCAACCCAACCCGCAAGGCGACGGTTTTGACGTTGACTATGTCGCGCACGAGATCGGTCATCAAATCGGTGGAAATCACACTTTTAACTCGGACCCGAATTGCGGCGGCGGAGCAACCGCCGCACGCAAAGAACCAGGCAGCGGAGTCACGATCATGAGCTACGCTGGGATCTGCTCGAGCACGGCTAATCTGCAACGCAATTCTATCGATAACTTTCTCGGACACAGCCAGCAAGAGGCGATCACGTTCCTCGGCGGCACCGGCGGGACTTGCGGCACGCTCTCGGGCAGCAATTCTATTCCGGTGGTGACGTCGCCCGGAGCGAGTTTCTCGATACCCTTCAACACGCCTTACGCTTTGACCGCGAGCGCCTCAGACGCTAACGGCGACGCGCTTACCTATTCTTGGGAACACGACACATCGAGCGGCGGCTCGACATCGAACTATCCCGCAACGACGGACGACGACGACACAAACCTCGGCGCGAGCCGCATCCTTATGCGACCGAACATTCCGTCGGCGAGCCCGACACGCATATTTCCTTCGCTGACATACATCTTAAACGCCCCACATAATGAGCCACCTGTAACTTACACCGGCACATCGGCAACGGGTGCGATATGCGCCGCAACCTGCATTACCGGCGAAGACCTGCCGTCAGTTGCGAGAACGATCAACTACCGTGTTGTCGTTCGCGACGGTCAGGGCGGCGTGGCCGATGCGACAACCGCGGTCACTTTTGTAAACACGACCACGCCGTTCACTGTGACGTCGCAGAACACGGCAGTCACATATAGCGGCAACTCTTCACAAACAGTCACGTGGAACGTTTCCGGCACAACCGCGGCACCGATCAGCGCGGCAAACGTTAAGATATCGCTCTCGACCGACGGAGGCACCACATTTCCAAACGTGCTCGCGGCCAGTACGGCAAATGACGGCAGCGAAACCGTGACAATACCGAACACCGCCTCGACAACAGCGCGGATCAAGGTAGAAGCCGTCGGCAACATCTTTTTCGACATAAATAACGCGAATATTACGATCAACGCGGTTGCCGCGACACGTCGTGCACCATTTGATTACGATGGTGATGACAGGACCGACATCTCGATCTTTCGGCCGGCACTGGGTGAATGGTGGTATCAGCGCTCATCCACGGGCGTCGTTTCGGCGGGAGCATTTGGCACCTTGACTGACAAGATCGTGCCGGGCGACTATACCGGCGATCAAAAGACTGACATCGCTTTTTGGCGCCCCTCGACCGGCGAGTGGTTTGTGTTGCGTAGTGAGGACTCTTCGTTCTTCGCTTTTCCGTTTGGAGCAACCGGCGACGTTCCCGTGCCCGGCGATTACGACAACGATGGGAAGATGGACCCGGCCGTTTTCCGTCCGGCGACAAACACTTGGTTCGTTCTGAAATCGGGTGGTGGCGGAGTCGACTTTTACACCTTTGGAACCGGCGGCGATAAACCTGTGGTCGCTGATTACGACGGTGATAACAAGACGGATATCGCGATTTTCCGTCCCGCGTCGGGCCAATGGTGGATACGACGCAGCTCGGACGCAGGCGTTTCGGTAGCAACGTTCGGCCTGTCGACCGACCGTCCTGTTCAGGGTTATTACACCCCGGACAATAAAGTGGACGTTGCGTTTTGGCGGCCATCGACAGGTGAGTGGTTCGTCCTCCGAAGCGAGGACTCGTCATTTGCTGCGGCCCCGTTCGGCTCGACGGGCGACATTCCTACGCCGGGCGACTATGACGGCGACGATCGGTTCGATCTGGTTGTGTACCGTCCGAGTTCAACAACATGGTTCCTCCAGCGCACGACCGCCGGCCTGCTGTTCCAGAACTTTGGTCTATCGACGGATCTGCCAACTCCCAACGCGTTCGTGCCGGCACCGTAGGTCACTTTTTCCGAAAGCATTGGATCTGGGCGGAGCAAGAAATTGCTCCGCCTTTTTTTATTCGACGTTGAAGTACTTCGCCTGCGGATGATGGACGATTATCGCCGACGTCGACTGCTCAGGGTCGAGTTGAAATTCTTCTGTAAGTTCGACGTCGACGCGCGCCGGATCGAGCAACTCGAAGATCTTTGTTTGGTCATCGAGATTCGGACACGCGGGATAGCCAAAACTAAAACGCGAACCTTGATAGCCCTGGTGAAAGAGCTTCGCCAATTCAGGAGCGTCGTCGCCGGCGATGCCCAGCTCTTCGCGAATTCGCTTGTGCCAAAGTTCGGCGAGCGCCTCGGCAGACTCGACCGAAAGGCCGTGAAATAGAAGATAATCCTGGTAGTTGTCGCTCTTAAACAGTTTGGCCGAATGCTCGCTCGCTTTGCGTCCCATCGTAACGAGGTCAAAGGCGACGACGTCAGTCCTGCCCGACTCAACTGATGCGAAGTAATCAGCCAGACAAAGGTTCTTACCGCCGCGCTGCTCAACAGGTTGTCGCGGGAACTTAAATCGCAGCCGTTCTGTCCTTTCATCGTCGTGATAGATGATCAGATCGTTGTGCTGCGACTGACACGGAAAATAACCGTATACGAGTTTTGCCTCGAGCAGCTTATTGCGGATCGCGTCGGCCTTGATCTCGGCAAACTTAGGATAAACCGTCTCTTCAAGTATCTGTTTGTATTCCTCGGTCGTCTTCTTTCCCTGCTTGAATTGCCACTGGCCTTTGAACAGCGCGGTCTCGTTAATAAAATCAAATACCTTTGTCAGATCTTTGATCTCGACGACCTTTGAACCATAGAACGGCGCCGTTGGAATTGCGATATCCGTCGCGACATCGGAACGTGTCGTGTGTGATGGGTCGCCTGTAACGCGTGAACTAACTCGGGCCGCGACCGCGCCGAGCTTGGCGTCCTCGCCCACAAGGTCTTCCAATTCGGCGACAGTTTGTATCTCGCCGGGCCCACTCTCTAACGACCCCGTCTCCGCCTTTGCGTGGACGGCGGCAACTTTGGACTTTGGACTTGGAGCCTGGGACTGTTGATCTCCAGTGAGTTCGTCCATAGCATGCAACCCATCGAACGCATCGCGTGCGTAAAAGAGTTTACCCTTATACAGCGGGATCAGATCCTGATCAACGTAGCGGCGATTCAGCGCGGCGCCGCCAAGGATGACGGGCGTGTTGATGCTGCGCTCGTTCATCAATTCGAGATTGTCCCGCATTATGAGCGTCGATTTAACGAGCAGCCCGCTCATGCCGATCGCGTCGCACTTTGCCTCCTCCGCAGCGCGCAAGATATCGTCTATCGGCTGCTTGATGCCGAGGTTCACAACCTTATAGCCGTTGTTTGTAAGAATGATATCGACTAGGTTTTTGCCAATGTCGTGGACGTCGCACTTTACGGTCGCGAGCACGAGAACGCCTTTGTTTGACCCCTCTACCTTTTCCATAAAAGGCTCGAGAAACTTCACCGCCGCCTTCATCGACTCGGCCGACTGCAACACAAAAGGCAGCTGCATCTGTCCGCTGCCAAAAAGGTCGCCGACGGTTTTCATGCCGTCAAGCAGAATGTTGTTGATGATATCGAGCGGCGGGTACTTATCGAGCGCGACCTTTAGCGAATCTTCGAGGCCAATGCGTTCGCCGTCGATGATGTGATGTTTTAGTTTGTCTTCGATCGAGAGATTTGAGATGTCGGGCTTGATCGATTGAGCCGACTTGCCCTCAAACATCGTCGAAAACTCGCCAAGCGGATCGTACGTGCACACGTCGCCGTCGAACTTGCGCCGGTCGTAGATCAGATCGCGAGCGGTGTCGATCTCGTGTTCGCTAAAACGAATGAGCGGCAAAATTTTTGATGCGTTGACGATCGCCGAATTCATTCCGGCCTCGACACAATCGTGTAGAAAAACCGAGTTCAGCACAACACGCGCCGCGGGATTCAATCCGAATGAGATGTTCGAGACGCCGAGAATGATATTAACCTCGGGCATCTCGGAGCGAATTGCCTTGATCGCCGCGATCGTTTCGGCGGCATTGGCGCGGTCTTCTTCTATGCCGGTCGAGATCGGCAACGCAAGCGGATCAAAGAAAATATCGTGAGCCGGAATGCCGTTATCCACAACTTGTTTGTAAGCACGCCTGGCAATGCGGAGTTTATCGGTTGCGAGCCGTGCCATGCCGTCTTCGTCGATAAGGCCGATGACGACGCTCGCTCCAAACTCTTTCGCAAGACCGAGCACTTTCAAAAATCGCGGTTCGCCGTCTTCGTAATTTGTTGAGTTCAGAATCGATTTGCCCCCCGCGTGTTCGAGGCCGGCCTCCATTTTTTCCCACTCGGTCGAATCGAACATCAGCGGAATTTTGACCGCCGTCGCCAGTCTCGCGGCCAAAGTGTGCATATCGGCAACGCCATCGCGTCCGACAAAATCGACGTTGATATCGAGAATGTGCGCACCTTCTTTTTCCTGCGACTTGGCGAGATTTACGAGGCCGTCCCAGTCTTCAGCGTCGAGCAGGTCACGCATCTTCTTCGAACCGCTGGCGTTGACGCGTTCGCCGACGATCAGGAACGAAGCGTCCTGCGTGTAGGGCTGTTGAAAGTAGATCGATGAAGCCGACGGCGCGAGCCGCGAGTTGCGTGTCTTTGGAGAAAGACTTCCCAATCGTTCGACAAGCAGTTTGATGTGCTCAGGTGTCGTGCCGCAGCATCCGCCGACCATATTCGCGCCAAAATCTTTTGCGAAATGCTCGACCTGCGCCACAAAGCTCTCGGGCGTTTCGTCGTAATGCTGTGCACCGTCCTTGACCTCGGGCAATCCGGCGTTTGGCAGAATCGAGATGGGGAGAGGTGAGTTTTCGCATAGATAGCGAAAGCTGTCGGTCATGTGCTTTGGCCCGGTGCCGCAATTCATACCGATCACGTCGATCGGGAGCGGTTCGAGAGCCGTCAGAGCCGCTCCGATTTCTGTGCCGTTTAGCATGGTGCCAAAAACTTCGATCGTCACCTGCGCTATCACGGGAATCCGCGATCTTGTTTTTTCAAAATGTTCGAAAACAGCCGCGAGCGCCGCCTTTGTCTGGAGTAGATCTTGACAAGTTTCGACGATCAAAACGTCCGACCCGCCATCGATAAGACCGCGAACCTGCTCGCGATATGCGTCCTTGAGATCGCGATAAGTAATGTGTCCAAGCGTCGGGAGTTTTGTGCCGGGGCCAATAGAACCTGCGACAAAACGTGGATGATCGTGGGTTGAATAGTCGTTTGCGAGACGCTTTGCCAGTTCAGCCGCTTTTTTATTTACGTCGTATGTTTTGTCCGCGATGCCAAACTCGGCAAGCACGACTTCGCTGCCGCCAAACGAATTTGTCTCGATAACATCGCAGCCAATGTCGAGAAAGCTCGTATGCACGCGCTCGACAACCTCAGGACGGGTGTAGAGCAGATTCTCCGAACAGTTCTCAAAATTCGGCCCGCCCCAATCGTCTATCGACAAATTTGCCGACTGCAACGACGCCCCCATCGCACCGTCAAAAACGATGATCTTTTCTTTTAACAGATCGAGAAACTTGCTCATAAACTAAAAACTCTGTGCCGAACAAGCACAGAGTTTCGTGAAATCTTCGTGTGAACTCTCTGCTGTTTAGCCGTTTATTTTACGTGGCCGCAAGTCGCAATAACTCACCACGTCAATGAGTTAGAGTTTAGAGAGTCGCGAGTCGCGAGTCAACCCGCATGATCAAACCACGCCTTTTGTCTCGGCGTTTAGAAAGGCCGAGCGCGCGGCACCGAGTATTCCCGCATTGTCGCCGAGTTTTGTACGTGCGATCTCGACGCGCGTCGAAGGAGCATGAAATGCACGAAGGTGAATTTCGTCCTTCAGCGGCTCTACAAAAGCGTCCCAAGCGGCCGAGGCGCCGCCCGCAATAACGATCATATCCGGGTTGAGCGTGTTCACCAGTCCGGCGAGCACAATACCAAGATAAGTCCCCATTTGTCTGAACGCGATCGCCGCACGTTCGTCGCCGCCCTTGAAAGCCTGGTAAACGTCACGCGACGTCGAGACGTCAAGGCCGTTTTCGCGAGCCATTCGGACGATCGCTGTCGCTGACGCATACTGCTCGACGCAGCCGCGGCTACCACATCCGCATGGATGGCCGTCAGGAATAACGCAAATGTGCCCGATCTCGCCGGCTGTGCCATCGACGCCGCGATAGGGCTCATTGTCGATAATGATCCCGCCGCCGACGCCCGTGCCGAGCGTAACGATGATCGATGTCCCGGTATCTCGCGATGCACCGAGCCAATGCTCGCCGATCGCGGCGGCGTTCGCATCATTTTCGACGATCACCGGAAACGCAAAGCGATCGCGCAGCGCGGCCTTGAGGTTCATGCCGTTCAATGTAGGTATATTCGGCAGACGCGTGAGAACACCGTCCGAGTTTCTGCTTGCCGGAGCCGGGGCGGCAAATGCGATACCGCAAAGACGTTTGTCACCGCCAATTTGTTCGATACATTCGTCCGCCATCTCACCGGTGAGCGAGATCAGCTCGACCGGAGAAACGCTCTTTGGCGTTGGGCGACGCGTAAGATGCAGAATCCCGCCGTCGCGGGCAACAGCAGCCATTCGAATGTTCGTGCCACCGAGATCGACGGCTAAAACAGCGTTATCCACTATGATTGCGGTTTCTTTGGCCGATCGGATTCCGGGATGTTCTTGTAAACATCCTCGTACTTGGCGTAACCGTCCTTAATGACCGTTTCCATAAGGTTGGTTTTATCCACGGTAATGACTTCGAGCAAGATCGACGGCACTTCTTTATTGATAGCATCATTCAAAAAAGGCTTTGCGTCGATCGGCTGTTTTTTCGAGAGTTTGATCGCGGCCTCAACGGCGGCGCTGGCGAGAGGAATTATCGGTTTGTAGATCGTCATCGACTGTTTGCCTTCGGCGATATTCTGCAGAGCCTCGAGACCCGCGTCCTGGCCGGTCACGAGAACTTTCCCCGCAAGATTTCTCTTGGCGAGCGCCTGAATCACGCCGCCTGCCATACCGTCATTCGAGACGACAAACGCCTGGATGTCATCGTTGTTTCGCGTCAACGCGTTCTCTGCGAAATTGAGAGCTTCAGCGGGTTTCCAGTCGGTAATGAAATTATCAGCGACGATCTTTATGTCTCCGCTCTTGATCGCCGGATCCAGAACGGCAAGCTGTTCTTTTTTCATGATCACCGCGTTATTGTCGGTGGACGCGCCGTAAACCATCACGTACTTCCCTTTCGGTTGATTCTTTAGCGCGTATTCCGCCATCCTTCGGCCAATGACCGGAACCTGGTGCGAGATATATAGATCGATCTTATCGGAATTGATCAGCCGGTCGTAGCTAATGACCGGCACGTTCTGCTTCTTTGCCTTTTCAACCATCGAGGCGGCCTGCGTTGCGTCGTGTGGTGCAATGACAAGCACGTCGACGCCTTTGGTGAGCAAATTGTCGACATCGTTTGCCTGCTTATCGGCCTTGTTGTCGGCAACCGTGATCTCACAGATAACGTCCAGCTTTTCGCAATGAGCCTTAAACGCATCATGATCACGTTGCCATCGCTCTTCCTTCAGCGTGTCCATCGCAAAGCCGATCTTGATCTTTTTTTCTTTAGGCTCGCTCGAACAAGCGCCCAGTAAAGTAACGGCAAACAAAAAAAACAGGGCAAATATCTTGAATTTATTCGATCTCATCCTTACCTCACAATCCTTCGGGTATCCTGCTTAAGAACTTTGCCAAAATTAAAGCAGAAAATTCTATGTTCGGCAATAAGCCTTAGGACAACCCCACAGGAGCCCGGCGTTCCATGTTCAGGAAAAATGTAGATAAATCGACTATTTGAATTTGAAAGTTCTCCTAAATATGCTATAAATGTAGCCATAACGTAGTTTCAGCTTGCTATATTGCTTTCGGGCAGCGGAAATTTTGACTATTTGTCCGCATTGGTCTGCGATTCATTGACAACCACGAACGATTCGTGTAAAAGATTGATAGGTTTGATTTTAAACCATTGAAGGAGCATCTATTATGAAATTAAGAAATTCTTTTGTCTGTTTGCGAATGATTGCCTCGCTTTGCTTAATAATGACAGTGCTAGTGTCGTCTTCAATGGTGGCTTTAGCGAATTCTGTTAAGCCGGTCGGTGAACTGGTCGTAAACGGGAAATCAGATAAGGCAGTTACGGTAAATGGTGAGCCCGCCGCCTCAGGTCGCACTATCTTTGCCGCCAGCACGATCACCACGCCCGAAGGTATGACGGCCGTTCTTGACCTCGGCAAAGCCGGCAAGATCGAGCTCGCACCTAACACAACCTATAATTTGAATAGCGATGGCAGCCTTAGTGGCAGTCTCACCGCCGGGACCGCGAGAGTCCTTAATTCGGCGAGCACGGTCGGCATAAAGACGCTTACAGGCGAGACCGTCAACCTAAATGCAGGTGAGATGGTTACTGCGAACTCCGCTACGGCCAAGAAAAACGCTGCGAATGCCAGCGATGAAGACTGGTGGATATGGGTAATCATATTCGGCGCGGCCGCTACAGCCATCTTGCTTTTCACGCTGGATGGCGACGAGGATGGCCCGCAGGCAAGTCCAACTCGCTAGGTTTTACTGATTTGATTGATTGAATTGTTTATTCAGGAGGAGATACTCAGATGTTCGGCAAAAAAATAATACGTAAATCGGTTACGGCAATGACGCTAGGTGCAGTGTGGTGCGTTTACTCAACGGTTGCTTTTGCGGCGCCAGTCGACTCGGCGGCGGAGATTACCGTCACTGGTCAGGTTACGATCAATGGCCAGCAGGCTATTTCCAACGCAACCGTACTTTCGGGCTCCGTGATCAGCACGGGTTCGAATTCGAGCGCGGTTGTCAGTCTTGGCAAACTGGGAAGAGTGGAGATCTCTGCTGATTCAAGCTTGACACTCAATTTCGGAGCGAACAACATCATTGCAATTGTCGATTCTGGGAAGGTCAGAGTTTCGGCATCTACGGGTGTTGCCACTACGGCCACTACCAAACACGCAACCTTTATTGCCGATTCGTCCCAGGCGAATAACTTCGTCCTTGAGGTTGAATGCTCGCATACGCACATCGATGCCACATCGGGATCGGTGATCATGCGCGAAGGGTCTAATGATAAGCAAGTTGCGGCTGGTTCATCTGCCACAGCTGGCAGCATGGAGCAGGCAGGCTGTAAGCCCTGTCTACGACCGGGATCGACCCCGGGACCTGCCTTTGCCGGATGGCCATGGCTATTGCTGGTTGCAGCAGGCGTTGCCGGAGCCGGCATCTTACTCGGTCAGGATGACGACACCGATATTGGCGGCGGAACAGTTGTAGTTAGCCCCACTCGCTAGTTGTTGTTTTAGTTTTGTTTGACTGCGGGTCATGTTGATTGACGTGACCCGCTTTGTTTTGTTTAAATACTACTTTTTGATTTATGCAGATTGCAGTTATCGGCACCGGATATGTTGGACTCGTGACCGGAGCGTGTTTTGCGGAGTTTGGCGTTGACGTTACGTGTGTCGATGTTGATAAGGAAAAGGTCGAGAAACTCAACAACGGCGTTATCCCCATCTATGAACCCGGTCTCGACAAAATAGTAAAAAAAAATACTGACGCCGGACGCCTGCGCTTTACGACAACTATAAAGAACGCCGTCGAGCAAGCTCGGGTGGTGTTCCTCGCCGTCGGCACGCCGCCCCAGGCGGACGGATCTCCCGACATGAGCTATTACCGACAAGCTGCAAAAGATGTCGCCGAGTCGATAAATGGCTACAAAGTGCTTGTTACAAAATCTACGGTTCCGGTCGGTACCGGCAAGTGGCTTCGTGACTTCGTCACAGAGAACCTGAAGGTCAAAACAGAGTTCGGCGTCGCGTCAAATCCCGAGTTCCTTCGCGAAGGTGCCGCTATCGAGGACTTTATGCGTCCCGATCGGGTTGTTATCGGCAGTAATGAGGATCGTGCGATCGAAGTGATGAAAGAACTTTATCGCCCGCTTTTCTTGATCGAGACGCCGATTGTCATCACCTCTCTTGAAGCCGCTGAGCTGATCAAATACGCCGCGAATGCCTTTCTCGCGACAAAGATCACCTTTATTAATGAGATCGCAAATCTGTGTGACGCGATCGGCTGCGATGTTCACGATGTTGCCCGCGGGATGGGAATGGACAACCGCATTGGCCGTAAATTTCTACATCCTGGCCCCGGCTACGGCGGCTCCTGCTTTCCAAAGGATACCCGAGCTTTGACGACGGTCGCCGATCAGTTTGGGGTTGAAACGAGGATAGTCGACGCGGTCATCGACGCGAACGAACGCCAGCGCGAGGCAATGATCCCAAAGATCGAAAAACTAGTCGGCGATCTTGCCGGAAAGAAAATTGGCGTTCTCGGCCTTTCGTTCAAACCCGAAACGGATGACATGCGCGAGTCTCCGGCGATCGATATCATCAATGCTATGACCGCGCGAGGGGCGACTGTCCGGGCTTACGACCCCGTAGCGATGGACGAAGCTCGACATTACATTGAGGGCATCGAATTTGCGAGCGACGAATACGACGCAATTCGCGGAGCCGACGCACTGGTCATCATCACCGAGTGGAATCAGTTCCGGGCCCTCGACATGGAAAAAGTCAAAGGTCTTTTAAGATCTCCAAGGATCGCCGATCTTCGTAATGTATACGAACCCGAGGACATGCGCGAGATGGGCTTCGTGTACGTTGGCGTCGGCAGATAAGCGCTATGGCAATTTCATCAAAAGTGCTCGTTACGGGAGGAGCCGGTTTTATAGGATCAAATCTCGCCGAGGAATTGATCCGCCAGGGAGCAAAGGTCTGCATCATCGACAATCTAATAACCGGTTTTCGTGAAAATCTTGATGAGATTCAGGGTGATTTCGATTTTGTCGAAGGCGACATCAATGACGATGCAAGTCTCTCGCGGGCGATCGACGGTGTTGAGGTCGTGTTTCACCAGGCCGCTCTGCCTAGCGTTCCCCGCTCGGTCGAGGATCCGGCCGAAACGCACAACATGTGCGTAAATGGCACATTCAACCTTCTGTTGAAAGCACGCGAAAAGGGCGTAAGGCGTTTTGTCTACGCGGCATCGAGCTCAGCCTACGGCGACCAACCGACCCTGCCAAAAGTCGAGACCATGCGGCCCGATCCGCTGTCGCCATATGCTGCGGCAAAGCTCGTCGGTGAACTGTATTGCCGCTCATTTAATAGCGTTTACGGCCTTGAGACTTTTTCGCTACGCTATTTTAATGTGTTCGGCCCGCGACAAAATCCGTCGTCAATGTATTCGGGCGTTATTTCACGGTTTATCGATGCAGTAATGACCGGCGAACAACCCGTGATCTACGGCGACGGCGAACAATCACGCGACTTTACTTACGTAACCAATGTCGTCAACGCAAATATCAACGCCGCGCTGGCAACATCGGGTTTTGGTGAAACGATGAACGTAGCAAATGGCGACCGGATAACACTAAATCAACTTCTTGATACCTTAAAGAAAATTACCGGTAAGGCCGATGTCAAAGCCGACTATCAGCCGGCGCGCAGAGGCGACGTAAGACATTCACAGGCGGATAACCGCCTTGCTGTCGAAAAGCTCAACTACCAACAAACCGTTGGCCTCGAAGAAGGTCTCAGAAGCACAATCGAATGGTGGAAATCCAGCCGGTTTGCTAGTTAGGCTGTGTTGGGTATCATCGGCCGCGAGTTATCAATTCGGGAGAGCAAATGCCGAGTCCTCGATAGTTGTATTCACCAGAATGTCTTTGGCCTTAAAACTAGCATAGGCGACGAGCTGCCCTAGATCGAACCGCTGAGAGTACTTTTTCGGGATGATAATACCCTCGATCGTTAGAGTTTCGTCGACGTCGGCGGAGGTCGTGACTGCCCGACCGCCTACTTCGAATGCCGACTCGTATCCCTTCACCAATCCGGTCTTCTCGTCGATAATGAAATCCGTATAGAATCCGTCAGGCGCGGTGATGCGAAATCCTCTCTTTTTCTTTGCCGTCTCCGGCAGTGCCGAGACCGTGTAGCCAACGTCGCCTACACGGGCGAGTATCGGAAAACCAACAGTTGTGACCGGCGGCAGTGAAAACCCCGGAATGGACGAGTACGTGTCGCGTCCGTCATAGACCTGTTTTAGTTGCTGAACTGCGCTGCTAATCTCGAAAAAATACTTTTCGCCGCTGAACGCAGTCGAAAAGGCCCCGGGCATCGTCTGGCCCATTACGTTCATTTCGACCGAGCCCTTCATAACCAGCGATCGCATCTTCTTCAGCTTGTCACCGCCATGCGCCGCCAGAGCAGCTTTTGCCAGGTCAAGCGGCTGGGTCGAAGCAGCGGGTTTGGCGGCGGCCGGCAATTTGGTGGACGGGCCAGTCTGCCCCTTCGCCGAAATTGACAACGATACGAGCGTAAACGCGATGACGGCGATCAGTATTTTCATATCTCTTAAGCTCCTGCTCCTAACATTATACAAACATACAAACAAAGGAGGCGAACATACAATGTTTCGCCTCCGTTTTTGTTTTACCGACATACTACGGGTTGAGCTTACCAGCTAAACCGCATATTGAGTTCGATCCGCCGATTCGGTCCGCTGCTGCCGCCAAATCCGCCGAATCCGCCAAACCCGCCGCCCGTCGATGTGGACTGGCCAAACCGACTCGAGTTGAGGGCACCGATTGGCGTGCCCAGATTTACGATATTGAACAGATTGTTGACGTTTAGGCCGACGCTTAGGTTGTACGGCTTGCGTCCATCGCCGCCGCCGAAACCGCCGAAACCACCACCACCACCGCCGCCACCGCGGGGCCCGCCGCCGCCGCCAGTCATGGCTATCTGGCCCGCACCGCCACCGCGGGGCCCACCGCCCTGGCCTCCGGCATTAGCGGCGCTTTGCGCAGCGGTCTTCCCGAAGCCAAAGTTCTTACGGACGTTCAGGTTGACGGTAACGCTGCCCGGGCCCTCGCCCCAGTTTCGCGGAATGATCGACGTGGGGCTGTTATTCCCGATATCGCAGTACGACGCTGTCAGCCCGAGTTCAGTGCATGTGCTTCTGAGTTCTCCGAATGTCGGGCGTTCGGTAAAGAAACCGTCGCCGTTCTGGTCAACACCCTTTGTGATGTTAAAAGGGTTGCCGGAACGGATCGAGATGAACGGGTTCATGCTGACACCCCACGGCAACGTCACGTTGCCGACGATAACGCCATTATGCCGGATATCGCCGCCTGCCCGGCTATACTCGCCCGTCAAGTCATACATATATGCCGGAGTCGCGTCGTCACCGTTTGAGAACCCGAGGCTATAGTTGGCGAAGAAAGAGAACTTCGGGCTAATGTTGGCGCGCAAGTTCAGGTTAACGCGGTTTGAATTCACGACGCCGCTCGACTCAAAAGCATTAATGTTGCCCTGCGTCTCGATCGGTCTTAGAGCCCCCGCACAGCTCGTCGGGGTCGCGCAGACCGGAGCATTGACATTACGCGTTCGGATGGTATGAAGTGTCCGTGAGGTAACGAACGTTGTCGCCAACGTATACTTGGTCGCGAATGTACGCTCCATAGAAATCGCAGCCTGCATCGTATACGGGGACTGCAGATCGTCCGCAACCGTTCGGATCGAACTCGCCGATTGCGGAAGAGCAGCGAGGATCTGAGCGGCGGTCAGAGAATTGGTTACGCCGGTCGAAGTAAAGATCGGCTGCGACAAAAGACTAATAGCGATCGCACGACGAGCCGGATCGGTATCGTTCGCGCTGACCAGAAGATTGAGCTGATTCACGCCATTGTTGCGCAAGGCCTGAAGCGTATTATTCTGGCCAAATCGCTCATAAAACACTCCTGCTCCGCCGCGGAATATCATCTTCGGGGCACGCGCACCGCCCGCTCCGGGCGACCACGCGAAACCGAAGCGGGGAGCAAAGTTCATATTGCTGCTGATATTCGTCTGGTTCTCATAACGCAGCCCGAAACTCAAAAGCAGAGCCGGCGAGATCTTCCAGTCGTTGGTTGCAAACAACCCGACTTCGGTTTGGTTAACGTCGATCTTAGGGTTACCGGTCGTGAGCGTGAACTGCGTCGGGTTGTACCGGACACCGATTTCTCCTGTCAGCTTGCAGCGATACTGCTCGATCGACGAGACCACCAAATCGGTATTGACGTCGCAGGCATCCGCTCCAAAGAACCCCGGGAACGAGTACGTCCCGGCATAGTTACTCTCAGAACGATTCGTTACCGCCACCCGTCTGTATCTTCCGCCAAATTTGAATCCATGCTGCAGATTCTTGCCAAATGACGTGCTGGTAAAATTGTTGATTTCGACGACCTTATTGCGGTTAAAACTCGTCCCGATCGACGCCCCGCCGCCGGTAAAGGCCGACGATACAGAGATCGTCGGTATCGAGTTGTCGCCCGTCTGCGCGTTAAGGTTGTCTGAAAACTCAAAACGGGTCTCGTTCACCGTCTTCGCGTTAATGATCATGGTTTCCGTAACACGGAACTCATGCTCGCGATTGGTCGAGCGAAACGCCCTCGACAAAAGCGACGTATCGCCGATACCCTGATTCTTGTTCGTACCCCGGCCGTAGTTGTAGCGGAAAACGAGAGTATTCCGCTCGTTGATAGCGAAGTCGAACCTCGGACTTACCGAAAAACGACGCGTCGGCTGCGATACGTCCTGCCTAAAGGTAACGATGTTGAAGCCGGCGTCGAGCACCTGGGCATTAATGATCGCGTTATTGTCATTCTGCCGATTGTTGGCCTCAACAAAGAAGGACGCTTTCCCTTTCTTGATCGGCCCGGAGTAATTGCCGCCGAAGTTGCGCGACTGGGTCGGCGCGCGATTAAGAGCGAATGGGTTTCGCGAGTTGAGGCTTTCGTCGTTAAAGCTTCCGTTCAAATTCCCGCGAAACCTATCCGAACCGGGTCGCGTCAATATTTCTATACGTCCGAAACCGAGGCGGTCGAATTCAGCCGAGAAAGGGTTGCTGTTGATTCGGATCTCGCGGATCGATTCCTTAGATGGCAGCTGGCCGCCGGTAAATCCGTCAATATAGATCTGGCCGCCGTTAGGGCCCGCTGCGGCCCCAGCCAGCGCCTGGAGGGCCGCGGCCAGTTCATCCGGATCGTCCGGCAGAGCATCCAAGTCCTTTCCTTTGAGAATGGTCGCGTCTTTGTTTGCATTGGGGTCCGTCGACACCTGTTCATCGAGGGAAATATCGACGTTCTCCTCGACGCCGCCGACCGCCAGAATGACGATAAGTTCGTTCCGCGTGCCGGCCGCCACCTCGACATCGGCGTTCTCGTAGAGCGCGAACTTTGGTGCGATGCCTTTGACCGTGTACCTGCCGGGAGCAAGGCCCGTTATCGAATACTCACCCTTGGCATTCGACACGGACTGTTTTTCCTTTGCGTCGGCAGCCACGGCCGTAACCGTCGCTCCAGGGATAACTGCCCCGTTCACATCGGTTACCTGTCCGACAAGACTTCCTACGCCCTGCGCGAAAGCCGCAACCGACGAGATCGCTGATAGGATTGCAGCGAATAATACTGCTCGAAAAATTTTCATGATTAAGACCTTCAAATAAAACTGAATGCTCCGATATTTCCTAGACCAGAATACCTCCCACCCTAAGGATCGAGTCCTGGAATGCTAAATCCACCGTCGACGCCTCCTGTCGCGCCCCGGCGGCCACCCTGACCGCTGGCCTGGGCCATCCTGAGGAACGGTTCCACACCGGCGATCAGTTTGATCGCCTTGATGCGGGTGTTTACGCCGTTTTTGGTGCTCGAAATAGCGATCATGTCACCCGCCTTTAGCTCCGCCGCCGTAATCGCCGGGAGCCTGTCGAACATGTCGTCGACACCGCCTGGACCTCCTCCCCGGGTGCCTCCATTCTGCGGACGTCCCGCTCCACCGGGCTGAGCCGTACCTGACGACTGCCCGCCAGCCGGAGCGCCGCCCTGAGGTCGAGCACCGCCGCCCGGCGGCCGGGCACCCGTTCCACCACCAGCCGCCATCATCTGCAAGCGGGCCAACTGTTCGGCCTGCTCGGTCGGAAATCTCTTAAGAATCGATTGGTCGCCGACAATCACGATCACATCCTTCTTGGTCTGCAGATCGGTGATGACCACTTCATTCTTAGCGACGTCGATAGCCTTTACTGTTCCTGCGATCGTTTGGAACGCACCTGCAATGATCTGCTCGGCCGAAAAGCTCCCGCCGTCAGAGCTTCTATCGCCAAGGGCCCTAAGCATATCTCCAGCCTTAGTTTCGGCGAGCGAACTCGCAACAGCCTGATCAAACCGGACCGAGTCGGGAGCGTATCGCAAAAACTTTGCTCCCTCCTTTGGAGTAATCGTCACATTCGAACTGCCCATCAGGGTTCGTGTTTCGATAACTACCTGATTCGTTTGAGCGTTCACCGATTGAACTCTCCCGGTGACGCCTCTAACCCGCCACGCCTCTGCTTCCTTTGCGTTCTTGGCCGCAATATCAGCTTTCGACATGAGGTAAACCGTCCGTCCCCATAGAGATTTGCCGTCAGCTGTCGCCAGACATGAAATGGTTACTTTATCGCCGATCGCTATCTCAGCGAGCGTGACGGCCGTGGCCGTCGACAGACTTGGTTTCTCGGCCGAGATTCGTTTGAACTCGGACTTATCATTCAACAGAATTTCAAGTGGACCGGCGTTAGTTTTGATAGCGATCTTGTCGACCGCTATCGATTCGACGTCGCCCGACTTATACACCGGTTTGATCGTGGCGTCCGTTGCTTGCGCGAGTGAACTCGCCACGCATAATAAGGTTGTAACAAAAACGATAAGTATTCTTCTGTTCATTATTTACGAGCGTTTGAGGCTGTAGCTTATACGCTTAAAACCGCCGAAAAGTTGCCTCAACAACTTAAGACGTAGATTCTATCAAGATGGTTAGAGACTTAATGTAAAGAAATGTAAAAATCTGCAATCAAAGGGGTTAGCGATTTTGCCACTTGGCCGGCGTGCGACCTGTGATGATGAGTCCGATGCCGAAGGTAAAGACCGTAAAAAGAGCTATCAACCATATGTATGGAAGTGAAAGCAACAGAGTCCAGATGAGAACGCCGATGAGAGTTGCGAGTGTTTCTGATCGGTTATTTTCGGAAAGCAAGCGCTTTTGCACTAATTTACCGACGCTGACCTGTAACGATACGCGACCAAATACATAACTCAAGATAAACAGCAACGTACCCATTATTATGACCGTCGCCGCCAAATAACCCGGAAGCGTGATCGCTCCACCGATCAAAATTGCCGAGACGAGCAGAAAAATGCCCGAGCCGATACCGCACACCTTTAGTGGCGAGAGATTGATGCGCGAAACCGCTCGGCTGACTGCCCCGGGCGCGACTGTGGTAAACACTAGCGAGATCACAAACCAAAGTAAGGCAACAACAATTCGCTGAGCGATGAAACTGAGAGAAAAGCTCGGGGAGAATAACTGCGACGGATCTTGACCAAAGCTTCTCAACTCATCCTCAAAAACGCCAAACGTAACCGTTTCTTTGTTGGGTTCTCGCAACGGATCTCGTGCTTCGGGTTTGTACGCTCCGCCAAAAACGATGATATCGCCTCCGATATAGCCATTTTCCTTTTGAACAACGTTGCCCCCGATCGTCGCTACGTCCCCTTCGACGCGACCGTAGACAATGACATCGCCCCCGACCGCTAACACGCCTTTGACTTTGTCGTTTACGACAACGGACTTGCCTAGGACGAACACTTCCTGTTCAGGAGCATTGTTAACGATAACCGTAGTGTCGTCATCGGAGGTAGAGATCTCAGGATTAGCGATCAGGCAAACTGAGAGAGCCTGCAATAGAAAGAGATAAGCCGCAATCCGGAAAAATCGTGTGAACACGGTCGGCGGGCTGAGGATTGTCTCACGGTGTACTTTCACTTTCAAGGTTAAGGAGAGCGGCCGCTCAAACGCGCAATCGCCGTATAACTTGTCTGCGAAGCCGCAAGGCGACCGCAATAAAAAAGAATGCCAGGGCAAGGGCGGTTAAGACCTCAAATCCCGCTCGTAGTGCAAACGCCCGAACAACGATCGTCACGCCGAGGAAAAAAGAATATACAAGTTGGCCCACAATAGCGCCGACGGCGCTCACCTGCTCAAACAAGCCGGATGCCACATTTAGAAGCTTCCCTGCTTCTGGCCCGAGAGCAAACAGAGCGAACAATGCAAGGCCCGCGCATATGAACATCGCGTTAAAGCGTTCGCGAGGACGCCTGAGCCCACTAACGGCACTCTCAGCATTCACCGCGATCTTCCTTGCAAAATCATGCGGCAGATCGATGACGCCCTCGTGCCGTAGACCGCTGCTGACGTTGCACAGAAACTGTTTTTGAAGATTCAGTTCAAAACTACATTCATCGCACACACTAAAATGTGCCTCGATCTCAACTTCGCGTTGAGCGTCAAGCTCGCCATCGATGTACGCGGCAATGTCTTCGACAGGACATTTGTTTTCTAAAACTGTCATCTTTACAGCCATGTAAAGCCGCGCTCCATAAACATCTGACGCATCATCTCGCGTGCACGAAACAAGCGGTTCTTTACCGTACCCAAGGGAAGTCCCGTGACCGCGGCAATCTCGTCATAACTTAAGTCGCGCGCGTGTCTGAGCAAGATCAGATCGCGATACGCCGGCGGCAAACAACTGACGACTGACTCGATCTCGGTGCGCCACTCGCTTCGTTCGTGCTCCTGCTCCGGCGTCGCCCCGCGGCTCTCGACCTGAAGTTCGAACGTGCCTTCGCCGTTCTCGGTCTCGAGACTCTGAAGATTGACCGAATTTCGCCGCAGATGATCGACCGCCGCGTTGTGCGCGATTCGGTATAGCCAGGTCGAGAACTTATACTCCGGGCTATATTTCGTGAGGGAATTGTAAACTTTGATGAAAACTTCCTGCGAGACGTCGAGAGCGGACTCGTGGTTCCCGACCATCCTGAAAATGTAACTCGTGATGGGCCGCTGATACCGGCGGACAAGCTCCTCAAAGCCGTCCGCACGTCCATTGATCGCGTTAGCGATCAGTTCACCGTCCGTGAACTGCCTGATTCCGTCAAATACGATCGTGCCCGCCATTTTGCTGCCTGTTATTACGTAGTGTTATCGAATTTGTTTCATAGTGCAAGTCCTAACGAACCGCCTTTAGCTTTATTGAGATTTTGCCGTGCTCGGTAGTATCATAGGTCCAATGATCGAGGCCGGCAAATTCTTACAGCAGCGTTACAGAATCGATAAGCAGATCGGTCAGGGTGGAATGGGTGCGGTCTATGTCGCGACGGATGAACGTTTTGGCAGCACCGTGGCGATCAAAGAGACGCTGTGCATGGACGATAGTTTTCGCAAAGCCATCGAGCGCGAAGCTAGATTATTAAACAGCCTGAAACACAACGCCCTGCCACGTGTCAGTGATCACTTCGAGGAGGATAACGGCCTGTTTCTCGTCATGGAGTACATTCCGGGCGACGATGTAGCGACAATTCTCGAAGGTCAAAACGCCCCCTTCCCTTTTGAGACTGTCGAGAAATGGGCTGTTCAACTGCTCGACGCGCTCGACTATCTGCACAACCAAAACGTGCCGGTTATTCACCGTGATATCAAACCGCAGAACTTGAAACTCAATGCCCGTGGCGACATTATCCTTCTCGATTTTGGTCTCGCAAAAGGGAATCCGACCGATGCCAGTCATCAAACCGCAGCCAAGAGCATCTTTGGCTACTCGCGCAGTTACGCCTCGCTCGAGCAGATACAAGGCACGGGTACCGATCCACGCAGCGACCTATATTCGCTTGCCGCAACGCTGTATCACCTGGTGACAAATGTCGTCCCGGAAGACGCCCTGACGCGTGCGATGAGCGTGCTCAGCCAGAAAGGCGATACCCTGAGGCCAGCGTGCGAGGTGGAGTCGGCCGTCCCGCGTGGCTTTGCCGGTGTCTTGCAAAAAGCCATGGACCTCAACGCCGGCCAACGGCCGACCTCGGCCGAGGAAATGAGCCGAATGCTCCGAGAAAGCGAGAATTACGCCTATCTGACGGATATCGACTTCGCCCAATCGGCAACTGCGTCGAATACGAACATTCTCGCGCAAGAGACCAGACTGATGGGTGACTCAACGGCAGCAGGTATCGCGCAGCGCAACGTAAGAACCGAGGTCCTCACGTCGCATGTGTCCGAATTAACCTCGCTCAAAGCCGCATCAACCGCTGCTCCGAAGAGCAGACGCGGACTCGCGATCGCCGCTGGAGCACTCGCAGTTTTGACGGGCGGTTCGGCCGTCGCCGGTGGAATTTATTTGCTGGCTCCGTCTACCCTTAGCGGTCCTGAGACTGAAACCAGTACGACGCCTCCGAGCGCCAACGACGTTTCGACAATATCGAACGTAGATAGCACGACGAATGTAAATTCGAGTGTAGATCAATTGCCCGCGCAATCGACAGGCTTACTGAGCTCCGGCGAATCGGCAACGAATGAAACCCGGACTCGAGACCCTAAACCAGTCCTGCCCGCGAAGGACAAAAACGACAAAGACATGGAGACGATAACGGACGAAGACGGAACGGTCGTTCAGTTTCCTAAAGACGGCAAAAAAGGCGATGTTATTCTCACGGAAAAAAATCCTGATGGCAGCACCACTACAACTACCGTAAGAGACGGCAAGATGCCGACGATCAATACTAAGCCGCCTATGCCGGGGGCCGTGCCTCCGCCAGGTTTTAACCCGCGCAATCTCACGCCCGAGCAACGCCGGCGCCTGAGAAACGCTATTCGCAACGGCCAGATTCAGCCTATTCGTCCGGCACCAACCCTACCCTCGAACAAACCGTAGTTTTTAGAAGTTTGAAAATTCGAATTCGCTCGTCTGTGACGAACTTGACGGCACGTGACCGACGTCCAAACCAACATGCGGTGTTGTATCGTCGTCATCGTCATCCAGTGTCTGTATCTCGGCCGGCCGCGCCTTGTCACTGTGAACGATCTTATCGACCGGAAAGCGGTTATCGACGAATTCGAGATGCAGCGTCGGTGGCAGGTTCTTTCGCTCTTTGCGTTCGCGCACCGTCGCCATCGTGTAAAAATCAAACGCCTTACAACCGAACTTGACGGTGTCCCCGACTTGGGCGTCGAGTTGGCACGCGACTGCCGCGCCGCCGGCTCCGATATTCTGGGTAACGGCGTTCTCTCTCTTTGAAGTTCGCTTTTCCTTTTGCAACACCGTGACGGATACATCAAATGCCACCCAAAATCGCGGATCGCGACGAATTGTAAACGGCGTATCGACCTCGGTCACGGTCCATAGACCTTCAGGTGTCATACCCGTGATGCGATAACTTTGCATCGGATTGATCCGAAAACTGCCCGGTACAACTTTGCCGATAAAGCCTACGCCTACGTGATAAACCGTTTCGCCGTCCTCTTTCGATTCGTTGCAGTACTGAACGATGCCCATCACCGGATAGAGTTTTTCTTCCTGATCGTAAACCCGAAGCTTGCTCGGCATAGGCAGCACGAGCGTGATTAGACGCCCGATAGCACAGGGTCGCTTCAGATCAAATCCGGCACCGTTTTTTGAAACTGTCGTGACCTCGGTCACGTCTTTCCAAACTTCGTTTTCGCTTTCCCTGACTTTAACTAGTGTCTTCAAAGCCGAACTTGCCCTCTGCGCGGTTCTAGGCGCCGATTTTGTCGATTTACGAGTGCTCTTCATAAATAAAAATTATAGGGGGAGGAAAAGATGGTGTGCGAAACTACTCGATGCCTTCGAGCGGGAAGTGCTTGTCGATGAATTCGAGATGAAGTCGGCAGATACCGTCGCCGCCCACGCGATAACCGCGAACGACAGAAAGTATTGTAACATCCAGACGCTCGCATGTCACCCTCAAAAATGTCCCGCGGGTCGCGTTTATTGATGTCAGAACCGCCGCTCCGCCGAGGCTGATGTTCTCGCTTACGGTTACTTGAGCTTCGATCGTGTCGCCCTGCTCATCTACCTTTTGAATGATCAGAGTTTCCGGGATCGAGTACCGCGTGTGTTTGCGATCGCTCTTCGGCAGATGGCTTTCGTCAGCAAGCAGGTTGGCAGGCTCGAGTTTCCAGAGTCCGTCACCGGTACCTTCACGATCGATGAGATCGTAGAGCTGTGCAGGATTTTCAAGATAGCTATTCGGCGGATTTTTGCCCGTGAACGCAACCCCGATCGCGTATTCGGGCTTGTCGGCGTCGTCACTTACGGAGAGACATCGCCGGACGACGCCCCAAATCTTGTAATTCGGTTCGCCATAATCAAACGAACGCAGTTGCCGCGGCATCGGTATAGTCAAATACGCGAGCCTCCCACGCTTCAAAGGCCGCTTTAGAAAAAAGCCGGCGCCGAACGCAGATACGTCGCTCAGTCTAGTCACTTCGTTCCATTCGGCATTGTTGTCGATCTTTATTTCGACGCGCACGGGTAGCGGGAGCGCGATGCGTTGGAGGCGTCGGTTTTCTTTTATGCCAACGTTGACGTTCGTTGAGGGTAATGCGCCTTGTGGGTGTGTTTCTGTTTGCAACATGGTTACCTTAGTAAGTGAGGAGGCTTGAATGTGAGGCTTACGCCTCCAAAGAATAAAAGTACTAAGGGAAACGGATTTCCAGATATTTAAGCAACCGCTTGTTGTTTTGCCAGGACGGAACTGACCCGGCTTGTCGGAAAATCAAAATCTAGAAATTCAAGGTGGAGGAGATTTTCAACGCCAATCAACGACTTTCTGTTACGAACAACTGCAAGGCCATAAAAATCCAAATCTGGCGAACCAACCTTAATCTTGTCACCGATCTGCGCTTCGAGCGAAGAAACAATAGACAGTCCGGACACAGAGACATTCTTGGTAAAACCGGCCGCCCTCACAACACTCTTGTCTGTTTTCTTAATATGTACCAAGGTGAGCTCCAATTCGAATCGAAACCTCGGATGACGGCGGGTTTTGAATGGCTTTTCTGATTCGGTGATCCTGAAAAAGCCATTTTCATGCGAACCACACACGGCGTAGGATTGAGATGGATCAGCGTTGTAGCTATCCGGATAGGTTTCACCGACAAAAGCCACGCTGACATGGAAACGTGGCCGGCCGTCCACGATTACCGGATTGCTTTGTTGGACAAGACATACAATAGACAGCGGTTCACCGCCGCGACCAAAAAACTCGTCTGCCATCGCCGACGGAAAGCGTATGTTTACGAGCTGGCCGACGTCGCACTCTCGTACGATATTAAAGGAGGCTCCAAAACGTGACAACGCCTGCGTCTCTATTTCCATCGCCCAAGTATCAGTTGGGCTATATCGAACCTCGAGAATTACCCGAGATTCCTCCCGAACATCAGGGAGGCTTGCACGACCTTTGTTTTTTTTCTTCGATCTCGAACGACGCGCACTGGTCATAAAATGGGTTATGATTTATTCACTAAGTCGGTAAGTTAACTGTGAAGACGAAAGCCTTTAACGGTGGAACTATTGCCCCACGGAAGGGGGTACTGGTTTGCGGAACAGGCTTTGAGCCTGTAGAATACAATTTATAGGAAAACTGGTTTTTGTTCAACTTATTTTTCGTATCTCATTCATTTTATTTAGTTTAGAAGATCTGCTTTTGTAACCGCTCACCATTCTTAACATGGATTCACTATTAGAACGCAATCAAATCAACATCGAAGACGAAATGCGGCGCTCGTATCTCGATTACGCAATGAGCGTGATCATCGGCCGCGCTCTCCCCGACGTCCGTGACGGCCTCAAGCCCGTGCATCGCCGCGTGCTTTGGGCCATGCATGAGCTTGGCAATACATACAACAAACCGTACAAAAAGAGTGCTCGCGTGGTCGGCGACACAATCGGCAAATATCACCCGCACGGCGACACTGCCGTTTACGATACCGTCGTCCGCATGGCGCAGGACTTCTCGATGCGGTATCCACTGGTCGATGGTCAGGGTAATTTCGGCTCAATTGACGGCGACAATCCGGCAGCGATGCGTTACACCGAAGTTCGTCTCGCAAAGATCACAAATGACGTTCTCGCGGATATCGAAAAAGAGACCGTCGATTTTCAGCCGAATTACGACGACAGTTTGAGCGAACCGACCGTTTTGCCGACACGCATTCCGAATCTGCTCGTTAGCGGCTCGGAGGGAATTGCCGTCGGCATGGCGACAAAGATCCCGCCTCACAATCTCGGTGAGATCATTGACGGCACCGTAGCTCTGATCAAGGACCCGCATATCTCGACCGATGAACTTATTCAGATCATTCCCGGCCCTGATTTTCCGACAGCCGGCTTTATCTATGGTCGCGAAGAGATTCACCGTGCGTATCGCGAAGGCCGCGGCATCATCCAGATGCGAGCGCGTGCAGTAGTTGACGAGATCGGTCGCGGCGATCGAACGCGAAATGCCGTGGTCGTCACCGAAATCCCGTATCAAGTCAATAAGGCTAAACTCATCGAACGCATCGCAGAGCTTGTTCAGGAACGCAAACTCGAAGGCGTCTCCGAGATCCGCGACGAATCGAGTCGCGAGGGGATGCGTATCGTCGTAGAACTAAAACGCGATGCCGTGCCGCAGGTCGTCCTAAACAAGCTTTACAAGCTGACGCCGATGCAATCGTCCTTCGGTATCATCAACATCGCGATCGTGGATGGCCAGCCAAAAGTGCTGAATCTAAAGCAGATGCTCGAGGCGTTTGTCGAGTTTCGCCGTCAGGTAGTTCGCCGTCGCACCGAATTTGACCTGCGCAAGGCGCAGGCACGCGCGCACATCTTAGAAGGCCTCAATAAGGCCATCGATGCGCTTGATTACATAATTCCGCTCATCCGTAACTCTCGCTCGGTCGATGAAGCTCGGTCATGGCTGACGGCTAATTTCACGGGTCTTAAGGAAGTAAAGAAATGGCGCGGCATCACGGGCAGCGACTCAACCGATGCGTTTATTAAGAAACTGCAAAAGGTCATCGCAAGCCTGGAGTTTACCGAGATCCAGGCTCAGGCGATCCTCGATCTGCAGCTTCGTCGCCTCTCGGCCCTCGAACGCCAAAAGATCCTCGACGAATACGCCGAGATCATCAAGCACATCGCCGAGCTCGAAAATATTCTCGACAATGAGAGCGTCCTTCGTCAGGTCATCACGGACGAGCTGCTCGAGGTCAAAAAGCAATACGCCGATGAGCGTCGCACAACGATCATCGATGCCGGTGTCGAGTTGAATATCGAGGACCTCATCCCTGACGAGGACGTCGCGATAACGGTCACAAAAGCCGGTTACATCAAACGAACACCTGTCTCGACGTATTCGCGTCAGGGCCGCGGCGGCAAGGGCCGGCTCGGCGCGACGGCGAAGAACGACGATTTTGTCGAACATCTCTTCGTCGCATCTACGCACGCGTATCTAATGATCTTCACCGACGACGGTCAGGTTTATAAGATCAAAGTTCACGAAATCCCCGAGGCGGCAGCGGCGGCTCGCGGCAAGGCCGTTGTCAATCTCGTGCAGATCTCGCAGGAAAGAAAGCTCGTCGCAGTGATGCCCGTGCGCGATTTTCAAGAGGAAGTTTATCTGACAATGGTGACGCGCAACGGCGTTATCAAAAAGACGGCGCTGTCCGACTATCAGAACATTCGCGTCACCGGCATCAACGCCATCAATATCGACGCCGGCGATGAGCTGCTGGACGTAATTCGCACCGACGGCAAGCGCCAGATACTGATCGCAACGCACGACGGCATGGCCGTACGGTTTCAGGAGACGGATGTTCGCCCGATGGGCCGCGCGGCCCGTGGTGTACGAGGCGTAAACTTGCGTAAGGGCGATTACGTCGTGTCGGTCTGCTCTGTCTCGCAGGAAGGAACAGAAAAGATACTCTCGCTTTCCGAAAACGGCTTTGGTAAACAGACAATCGTGAGTAGCTATCGTCTAACGAAACGCGGCGGCAAAGGCGTCATCAACATGAAAACCACGACGAAGACCGGCAAGGTCGTCGCGTCGTTCCCGATCGAAGAGGACAGCGAGATCATGATCATCACGCAGCAGGCCAAACTCATCCGTCTCGGCGTCGATAAGATCCGCGAGACCGGTCGCAGTGCTCAGGGCGTCACCCTCATCCGTTGTGGCGACGATGATGCAGTCACCTCCGCCTCGCTGCTTGCTGCCGAGACCGAAGAGGAGTAATGCGTGACATTCCGGTCGGGAATGGCTGTTTGCTGGTCAATTTCGACGACAGATATCAGATACGTGACATTTATTTTCCTCACGTAGGCCAGGAGAATCATACCGAAGGATTCCCTTTTCGCTTTGGCATCTGGGTGGACGGCGAGTTTTCGTGGATCGCGTCCGATGACTGGCAACACGATCTCGAGTATCTGCCGGAGACGCTTGTAACGAGCGTTACGCTCGCAAATGAGCGGTTGCAAGTCTCGCTTACGTGCAACGACACAGTTGCGAGCCACGACAATATCTATCTCCGCCGTATCGCTGTGAGAAACAAAGCGAACGAGCGGCGCGAGATTCGCCTTTTCCTGCATCACGACTTTCGCATCTACGAGAACAAGGTCGGCGATACGGCATTTTACGACCCCGAAACCTCGTCGCTGATACATTACAAAAAACACCGCTACTTTTTAATAAACACGCAGCCGAACTTTGATGCGTTTGCGACCGGAAGAAAGGCGTTTCGTCAGAACGAGGGCACCTGGCGAGACGCTGAGGACGGCGAGCTGCACGGCGGAGCCATTACCGAGGGCTCAGTCGATTCGACAATTGCGTTGCATGTAACGCTCGACGCCGGCGCCGTGTACGAGAGCTATTATTGGATCGCTGCAGGAACGACGCACACTGAAGTTGCTGAGCTTAATCGTCACGTTATCGAACGCGGCCCCGCCGAGTTCCTCGAATACACATCAAACTATTGGAAAGCGTGGGTAAATAAGAACACGGTAGACTTTGGAGACCTGTCGAGCCAGATCGTCGATCTGTATAGACGCTCTCTGCTGATCATAAACACTCAAGTCGATGATGGCGGCGCTATTTTAGCCGCGAACGACCACGACGTGACAATACGTGCGACCGATCATTACAGCTACCTGTGGACGCGCGACGGAGCATTTGTCGCAAACGCGCTCGATGCAGCCGGTTATGGCGAAATAGCACGCAGTTTCTTCGATCTCTGTTGCAGGATAATCCACGAACGTGGCTATTTCTTGCAGAAGTACAATCCTGACGGTACTGTCGCGTCGGGCTGGCACGCGTCGTGGGACGCCAGTGCAAAAAAGCCGATGCTGCCGATCCAGGAGGACGAAACGGCCCTTGTTTTATGGGCGCTCTGGCAGCACTACGACAAATATCGCGATATCGATTTCGCGCATCGCTGTTATCGGCGACTCGTCGTAAAAGCCGGTAATTTCCTATCGTCGTATCGCGACGAAAAGACAGGCTTGCCTCTTCCGAGTTGGAACCTGTGGGAAGATCGCCGCGGCATTCACACCTTTACTTGCTCGACGGTCGTCGCCGGCCTGCGGGCCGCGGCAAATTTTGCCCGCTTGTTCGACGAGAATGACCGAGCACTAAATTATGGAACTACCGCCGACGAGATCGTTGTCGCCATGCGCGAGCATCTTTACAGCAAAGAACACGGACGTTTTCTTCGCGGGCTAAACGCTACCGGAACCGACTCGCTAACACCGGACGTTACGGTCGATGCGTCGCTTTTCGGTATATTTTATTTTGGGTGTTTCAGCACGGACGACGAGGTTGTAATCAAGACGATGTCCGCGATCGAAGAGATGCTTTTTAACAGCGGCGAGGGCGGTGGCGTTGCACGTTTCGAGGGCGATGGCTATATGCGAGCCTCGGACGGGATCACAGGCAATTCGTGGATAATCACGACTCTTTGGCTCGCCGAGTATACGATCGCTGCCGCAAAAAGCGTCGCCGAACTGCAACGCGCCGTCGACATATTCGAGTGGGTTGTCGGACGCGCCTTTCATTCCGGTGTTCTGCCGGAACAGATCGACCCTCGAAACGGCGATGCGATCTCGGTGTCGCCGCTCACGTGGTCGCATTCGTCGTTTGTTGCGACCGTTCACAGTTATTTAAGGAAACGAAGTTCGCTTTTGAGTTAAAATCTTTCGTAATGAGAAAAGCCAAGATCCTAGCAACGCTCGGTCCGGCATCGGCGACGCAGGAAACTATCGAATCAATGCTAAGGGCCGGCATGAGCGCGGTTCGCATCAATATGTCTCACGGGACGCGTCAGCAGCATGCTGAGACGATTCGCATTGCTCGCGCAGCCGCAGCGACGCTCGACATGCCGCTGTCAGTACTTGTTGATCTCTGTGGGCCGAAGATTCGTACAAAGACCCTCGTAGGTGGTCTGCCTGTAAATCTCAAGGAAGGACAGGAATTTGTCATAACAACACGCGATATTGTCGGCAACGACAAGGAGGTTGCAACAAACTTCGATCAACTGCCTTCCGTAGTCGAAGCAGGCACGCGCATCCTCGTTGATGACGGTGCGATCGAGCTGGTCGTTGAAGCTGAAACGGACACGGACGTTACCTGCCGAGTGGTCACCGGTGGTGTTTTGGCCGAACGCAAAGGCATCAATCTGCCAAACACGGTGCTGCCGATCGCTTCGATGACTGAAAAAGATCGTGACGACCTCGAATGGGCGCTTGCGGAAAATGTCGATTACGTCGCGCTATCGTTCGTTCGAACTGCCGCTGACTGCAAAGAAGTAAAGGACATTATCAAAAAGCTCAACAAGCGCGCACTCGGCCGCGCTCTGCTCGTTGCAAAGATCGAAAAGGCGGAGGCGATCGAAAATCTCTTGGAGATCATCGCCGAGACCGATGGCCTAATGGTCGCTCGCGGCGATCTCGGCGTCGAAACGAGCGTCGAGCTTGTACCGGTTTATCAAAAGCGAATCATCGAATTGGCGGTTGCAAACGATAAATTTGTGATAACTGCCACCCAGATGCTGCAATCGATGATCGAGAACCCATTCCCGACGCGGGCCGAGGCGTCCGACGTCGCCAACGCCGTTTGGGACGGCACCGACGCTGTAATGCTCTCTGCGGAGACTGCGTCAGGTAAATACCCTGTCGAAGCAATAAAGACGATGGCCCGAATCATAGATTCGGCAGAGACGATCAAGGCGGATCAGCTAAAACGGCCGGTGAAATTTTCGCAGGCGCCTTCGGGGCGAACAAGCCAGGCTCTTTGCAAAGCCGCCGCGTTCGCTGCAAAAGAAATACAAACCGACAAGGTCGCCGTCTTTACCGAATCGGGTTTGATGGCCCGACGGCTATCGTCTTTTCGGTCAGGTTTGCAGACGTTCGCGTTGACTACATCCGAAGACGCGCGAAACCAGTTGTCGCTGATCTGGGGCGTGCAGCCGTTTTATGTGAAAGGACTAACATCAACGGGCGAAACTCAGGATATCGGTGACAAAACGATGTTCGACCTTATGAACCCGGATTCTGCCACCACCGAAGAAATGTTGAAAACCGGTGAAAAAGCGCTCGTCGCCGCAAATGTCGTCGGCCAAGGCGAGACAATGATAATGATGGCCGGACGTCTGTCGGGCCTCGGCCTGTCAAGTTCGGTGATCGTCTGGACGATCGGCGAGAACGTGCCGCGACGCTGATGACGATTCCGAGAGTCTAGTTGTTTTTTACAACAAATTTCTTCGCTTCGGTCGTGCCGTCTTCATCTATCACCGTTACGTGCCAGCCCTCGCTCTGCGGCTCAACGAGCGCAAAAGTAAACTTGTGCAGATATTCGGAGTTGTCGGGATCGCCCTTTTTGAAACTGTTTACGGTTTGATCGAAATAGTCTTGGCCGAACTTGTCATCTAATTCGGTCGCTCCGCCGCCGGCTATCATTTGCGGGGGCGAATCATTATCCTTGAACTGGATCATTTCAAACGAGTGAAGATGCCCGCCAACTAAAAATTTGACGTTTGCCGCTTGCATCGCACGTATGAGTTGGCTGTCCGCCCTGGATGCGAAGGTAGCGCCGACTCCCCAAAGCGGGCGATGTGTAACAAACCAAGCCGGAGAAGAGCCGGTGTGTTTCTGCAAAGCCGCCTGGTAATCGCTTAAATCGGATTTCTCCGGCGCAGTATCCATCACGAGCAAATCCAAACCATCGAGCGGGACGTGAAACGGAGCCGAACGCGTTTCATCCTTCGAGCACCCCGTCCAGGAAATCTTTGCCGCTGAGTGCGGATCCATAAATAGATACCAGCCGCGCCATTCGCGATCACACGATTCGTGATTTCCGCGCGCGAAAACCCACGGAACCGTTTCAAGCAGCGGCTTGGCGGGTGAGAAAAAATCGACTTCCCACGTCGCCCATTTGTCTCCGAAAACACTTTTGTCGCCGCACTTGGCGGGATCGGTGCATTCCGCTTCGCGGTAGATGTAATCGCCGACGTGTATTATTAGATCCGGTTTGAGATTTAAGGCAGATGCGACTGTTGTCGTGAAAAGCCACTCTTCCCCTTCGCTTTCGGGGACGTTCTTATTGTCTAGGCAATTTTGCTGCGTCCAACTCGCCACCCGGCATCCGGTATCCCCGACAACCACGATGCGTTTCGGCGATTTTACAGGCAGCGTCAGATTTTTTCCGCCGAGTGTCGCCGATTTTAATTTGTCCGCCGAGGCAAGCGTCGCTTCACAAACTGTGATGGCAAAGTTGTCGGGCATAGCGGCTGCCCGCAAAGCCATTGCGACGGGCGCGGGCTTTCCGTTATTGTCGACTGTGTCGATGCTCGGGCAACTCTGCCCGCTTTGTTTGAAGATCGCGCGGACGATAACCGCGCCTTGCTCGCCAAGCTGAACCCATTGATAGTCGGGCGGCGTCGCGGTTTTTGCCGCAAGAAATTCCGGCTGCATCTGCGGCGTTTGTTGCTGCGACGGCTGGGTAGAACAGCCTGAAATCAACCCGACAATGACGATAAAGATAGCGGCGATAGTTTGTTTCATAATGTTTTTTAAAGGAGATCCTCCGCGATATTTTCAAGCTCCGTCACGACCTTTTCTTTCGTGTCGAGCGCATTCAGATCGATAAGTCGGTTTGAAGTGTTTGCGAGAAAATGGGCGGCGGCGGCGACCAGATCGCGCTGCAGCGGCGAAAGCTCCTGATCTTTGCACGCTTCAAAGGGTGGCGGCGTGATCATCGTAATAGGGGGTTCGTCCTCGCGAAGCGTCGACGTCAGGACCTCACCGATACAATTAGCGGCGGCGTCGCGTTTGGTCAAATGCTGCTGTCCGCCGAGCCATTTGTTCGAAACCGTTTTGAGCACCGACGTATGGTCAAACTGCGTATGACAGATCGTGCCTGCTTCGATCCACGGCGAAACCAGAACCGCGGGAACGCGAACGCCGAAACGCTCAAAATTGAAGTTGCTTCCGCCGTTGTGCCCGTTCGTATATGGAATCACACAACCGTCCGGCGAAACTGCCGGCGGCGGAGGCGTCGGGCAATGGTCGAAAGTTCCGCCGTGCTCATCAAAGGTGATGACAAGCAAAGTTTTATCCCAGCACTGACTCGCCCGCAGTGCCGTGTAGATTTCATATATCAACTCGTCGCCATAAAGAACGTTGGTCGGAGCGCCGGTGTCGTAAACCGCCCATGCGGGGTGCATGTCGTTTTCGGGACCGTATTTCGAACTGCAAACCATGTTCGGCTCGATAAAGGAATAAGCGGGCAGGTTATTGTTTTCCAGATCGCTCAGAAAAGTGTGCTTGTTGAATAAACCCGGTACCTTATACGGTGAAAAATGGTCGGTCAAGGCATATTCCCACAACTTTTCCTGGATGATCAAAGCATTGCACAGCAAAAGCGGCCCACCGTGATAGATCTTCCAACTCACGCCTTTTTCTTCGAGCAAATCATAAATGGTCTGTGTTTTGTTGACGAAAACGCCGACGTCCCACGGAAAATTGCCGGTTTTCCAGGTGTTGTAAACATTTCCGCTCGATGTCGCCGCGTGGATAAAAGAGCGGTTCGGGAACGTCTGTGTCGGAACCGAACTGAACCAGTTATCGCAGACGGCATAGTTTTGAGCGAGCCCGTTGATCACCGGCAGTGCCTCGGGCGGAAAGCAATTCATGATAATGCCGGGATCGGTCTTCAAAGCCGGTTTACGAAGGAGCCAGCATTTCTCCTTGTTTTTCGCATTGGCCGTCGCGATGGCGTCCTGATAGTCCATGATAAAACCCATCATCGTCGGCGTCGCGTCGGTGTTGGGTATCGGCATCGTCGGCGGCAGGCCGTACATTTGCCGGTAAACATATTCGTAAGGCTCGTTGGGATCGGGAAAGGGTGCCGTCATATCGGTTCCGCGCGCGACCGGAATAACAACTTCGTCGGGCGGTTCCGGATTGCTCATCGTGCTGTTCACGCCGTTGTAAGCACCTTTCGGCGGCTTATTGAACGGCTCCGGATTATTTTCATAATCGTAAAGCCATCCCAAAATATTGTCGAACGAGCGGTTTTCCAACATTAAGACGACGATGTGTTCAATGTTATCCAGATTACTCATCAATTTTCCTCCGTCGGATGTTCGCCGCCGATATAGAGAGCATCGAATGCAGTCCTACGGCGTCGGAGAGATTCGGCCTTAAAAAAACGGTTTCCAACACTATAATGCGGTTGTTTTCCTTATGCAATTAAAGATGGCGAATAGTCACAAGATCGGCCCACCGTCTTCGGGCTTTTGGTCTTCCAAACTCCGTCGTCGCCCGGACGAACGGCGAGAACGGTGCACGCCCTAAGCGACGGCTGTGCCAAAGAGTTTTCCAACCAGAGCGGTCGCGGCCATGGCCACCGCTCCCCAAAACAGGATCCGCGATGCCCCGGTAAAAATGTTTGCGCCGCCCGTACGGGCCGCGACACCGCCGAGTATGGCGAGGAAAACTAGTGAGCCGACTGCAACCACCGGTATCAACATTGCTCCGGAGAAAAGCGCGGTAACGCCGAGCGGCAAAGCCGCACCGATAGCGAAACTGACGGCCGAAAAGACCGCGGCCTGCAGCGGCCGGGCACTTGTTACCTCAGATATCCCAAGTTCGTCACGGGCGTGCGCTGCGAGCGCGTCGTGGGCGGTAAGCTGCTCAGCTACCTGACCGGCCAATTCTTGATCAAGCCCGCGATTAACGTAGATATCGGTCAATTCCTGGAGCTCATGCTCGGGGCTGTGCGCGAGTTCTTTTTTTTCCCGCTCGAGGTCGGCTTTTTCGGTGTCGGCCTGCGAATGTACAGACACGTATTCGCCGGCCGCCATCGACATCGAACCGGCGACGAGTCCGGCGATACCTGCGACCAGGATCGAATGATGTTCGGCGTTTGCCGCGGCTACGCCGAGGACCAAGCTGGCCGTCGACACAATGCCGTCATTGGCGCCCAACACTGCGGCCCTCAACCATCCGATTCGATCTGTCCGGTGGTGTTCACGGTGGCTCATGCCAATAGTTTAGCGAAATATACTGCTAAACCGAATGGTGGTTGGAAGGAAGGTTTTCGCGGCCCCAGCGAAGGGTTGTCGCCATCCAGACAAGTTCGTCGAGAAAGCCCTTGACGCGATTTTCGTACGCCTCGTCGAGGAGCGTTCCATTCTCATCAAACTTGCTGCGGATCGTTGGGAAATTCAAGTCGGTGAAACATGCGGCGAGTCCAAGCTCGCGAACCATCGGCACCATCGATTCGATGACACGCGTTCCGCCGAACGGCCCTGCGGACACGCCGACAAAGGCGACGGCTTTGTGAATGTATTCTTTTAGCAGAAGATCGAGAACGCTTTTCAAACTGCCCGGATACGAGTGATTGTATTCGGGCGTGACGATGACGAGGCCGTCAGCCTTGATGATCGCGTCGCGCCATTCAGGAAACTGCGAGCCCAGCCCCGTGCCGTAATCATCCTGAGGCAGAACGAAATCACGAACATCGAAAAGCTGCGTCTCGATGTCGTCACGCTCACGCATCTTCGCGCAAACCCAGTTAGCGACGTTCTCGCTCTGGCGGTCTTTACGATTCGTGCCGAGCAGAACGGGTAAAAATAATTTGTTGTTGTCCATGTCTAAACCAATTACGAAATGCGGCTGTTTATTCCGCTTTAAGGACTTGTGCAACGGTTTCTTTCTTCAGCCCGTCGCCATTTCGCTTTTTGTATTCGGCAAGCGAGATTTGCGGGTCGCGCCAAGCGTCGAGATGGCCGACCTGGTGAACGCACTGGATCGTGCAGGTCGGCGCGCACCACTTTTCTGTATGGTATTCGCGATGCATGTCAGCGCGTGTGTATTCAAGCAGCGGTATGCCCGGCGTGCCGCGTTGCTGCGAGCACCAACTGACTATCCCGTTCTCGTCGATGTAAAGATAACGGGCGCCGGCGCGACAACGCCATTCGTATTCGCCGCCATCGACGAGGTCGTCTTGAAACCAGTTCCAGCGCGTGTACGATCGCGCGCCTTTCGACTTGATCTCTTTATAAACCTCTTTTTCACGTGGCGTTAAGCCTTTTAGCAAGCCGTCGCCGTCGTGAATAACGCCGACACTCGATGAAAACCCTAGCTCGCGCGCGCGATCTGAGATCTGCAGAGCCTCATCGGGATTCGCAACGCCGCCACCGACGACAGAATTGATATTGACCTTGAACTTCGCATGATCGCGAAGATTTACGAGCTTTGCGTCGAGCACCTTTAGGCTTTTTTTAGACACGTCGTCGGGCGTCACGTTATCTATCGATATCTGCAGATAATCGAGACCTGCCTCGTTGAGCCGTTTGATCTTGTCGGGCTGAAAATAGTATCCGTTTGAGATCAGCCCGGCAAACATTCCGTGATGACGAATGCGAGCGATGATCTCGTAGATCTCAGGGTGCATCATAGGCTCGCCGCCCGAGATAGTGATGACCGAGGTGTTGAATTCCGCGAGCTTGTCGATGCGCTCGAGCATTGTGTCGAGCGGCACTGGATCTGATGTTTTGTCGTACTCGTTGCAGTACGTGCACGACAAATTACACCGCCGCATCGGCACGATATGCACTAGAACCGGGTGCTTTGTCGACACAAACGCCCGCGTCGTGTGCTGAACGCCACGTAAAAATCTGCTGATACTGCTCGTCTCAGGCATAACCCTTGCTAATTCAAACTATTGATTATAGGTTCTCGGGCCGGTGCTTTCAAACGACAATAAAAAGCCCTGGCCGAAACCGCACGGCCATAGCCACGTTCTAACAAAAATCTCCTAGCCTTTTACCTTCTTTACTGAGCTGGGATACTTTAGCTTAAAAATATTGGCTTTTATCGTAATGTTCTTTTGGATATTAGAAAGTAAAACTGTCGTTGTGTCATTGTTTCTCTCAGTTATCTTCGCCTGTCGTGGAACACCATCAACATCGATCCATAGATCTGCAAGCTTATAACTAGTTGCTGTCTTTGGCGTAAGCTGAACATGCCATGTCTTAAAACCGCCTTGTATTTGCTCCTCTCCGATGTAAACAGGATCATAGCTAGCCTTACGTTGCGCAGTAGACATGCTCATAAAGGAAAGAGCATTGCCAATGGAAGCACTGTTTTGTGCCTTTTGAATCGTTCCTTGAATTACCGTGTTTCGATGTTGACTATACAACTCATATTTGTCACCCATAACGGAAATACTCTCTTCCTTAGGCCGACCATTTTCAGTTTTCCAGTCAAGACGTATGTAACGACCATTTTTCGTATTCGGTAAAAAACTCGTTGTACCTGCTAAAGTATCGGAAACTTTTAATTGCGGATTGTGTTTGACCATTGTCACATCCGCTTTGAGGGACTGTAGCGACTTATTGTAGTTATCCATCCGGCGAAGGATCTCGCCGAGGATGTTTTGTGCGTTCGTTTCGCGAACGGAAACGGTTGAAAAGATGAACCCTAAACAAATTGCGAGTATTCCAAAACGTAAAACTCTATTCATATACACTTTCTCCAGTAAAATTCACTGTTCTTTGACGACCGCGGGCCGTGTTTTGGTTGCCGCTCGCTTGCCGTTATCAAACCATTCTTTTGGGGTTAAGAAGATAAATCCCATTATCAGGACGCACAGCAAATCCCATTGCCATGAGGCGCGTTCGTAATTCCAATTGATGATGTTTTTCATCTGCGAACTAATCTACTACATGCCCATCGCGCATCTGGATCGTGCGAGAACAAACCGCCGCGGCCTCAGGATTGTGCGTGATCATGATGATCGTCTGCGAAAACTTTTCGTTCAGCTCGCGAAACATGTCGAGCACGATGCGCGAATTCTCGGTATCTAGATTCCCCGTCGGCTCGTCAGCCAGAATAATTGCCGGGCTGTTTACGACCGCTCGTGCAAGCGCGACTCGCTGCTGTTCGCCACCCGACAATTCGACCGGCTTATGGTGCATTTTATCCTCGAGCTTTAAGAGCCGCAACACCTCGCGGCGTTTGTCAGAGCTCTTGTTCCCGTTACCGGTGTGAATCTTCTCGGCAAGTTTCAAATTGCCCTCGGCCGATAGAGTCGGAAACAGATTGAACCGCTGAAAAACAAATCCTATCTTGCGTCGGCGAATGTCGGTGCGACGTGCATCCGAGACCTTTGAAAGGTCTTCGCCGTCAATGATGATATTACCGGTGGTTGGGCTGAGCAATCCGCCGAGCAGGTGCAACAACGTCGATTTACCGCAGCCGGACGGCCCCATGATGGCGACAAACTCGCCCGGATTTACCTCAAGCGAAACGCCGCGAAGCGCGGGCACATCGAGCTTGCCAACCTTGTATGATTTCGTCAGATCGACTGTCTTTAGGATCGGGTTCATCTGCTATGGCCGGAATCTCGTAGTGCCGGTACTAACGGGCGTTTGTGGCTGTGTCGTCGCAACCTCGAGCAGTTTTTTGTCGAGATCCATCTCTTCGAGTTTCCACGAGTTTTCAAGGACAAAGGCGGCGTCGGGAAAGACGTTGCCGATCATAACGTCCTCGGGCGTTTGGTACGTAAGCCGCATCGAGTACTTTTCTTTTATCCGTGTCACCTGAATATCGAGCGGCAGATTTGTGTAGTTGCCCGTCGTGGTCAGATTTCCTTGCTTGCCGTACGTAATGTCGGACTCGATCTCGCCTTTTGCATCGAAGATCTGCTGCCGAGCAAGCCGAATGCCGCCGACCCGGTCGAACCAAAACCTTCTTTGAATCGTCAAGGCGCCGTCAGCTCGCTTGCCGAATTCATCGAGCAGATAGTATCCGCGAGTAATCGTACGAATCGGAGATTTTTTCTCAAGGCTCTTATCTTCTTCGTCCTGATAGATCGTACTCTGTGTATAAACATGCGCGTCGTCGGTCGGGCGAACCAACATCGCATCTGTAAAATGCTGGGGACGCAGATTGGCGAAAGCATTTACATTTTTCTTTGCCTCTTTGCTGTCGCCGATATCAGCGGCGCTCAGAGTTTTCTGGAGTTTTGAATAATCAGCGTTGTTCGTGCCCTTTACAAATTTTTTGTACTTGCCGCTTCCGCCGTCCTGCAAAATAGCAACGCGAAACTTCTCACCATCGGAGGTCATTTGGGCAACATCGCTTTTTATGATCGGCACTTGAACCTTAAGCAAGATCTTGCCCGGCCGCTGAACGACGACTTCGCCGTCAGCCTGGCGATAGACTTCCTTACTGCCAAATTCTGCAAACGAATTGTCCTCGAATTTGAGATCCATCTTTGCGCGCATTGAGCTAACGCTCGCGAATCTATTAACTTCCTTAATCAGGTCGTTCTGCGTGGCATCCTCGACCTTCAAAAGTCGTGCGGTCGGGCGATCCTGTTTTACCTTAATGCACGCACTCGCAAACAGAAACAGTGCAACAACGGACATCGCCCTAAAACTCAGTAATTTATTACCTGAAAACCTCATTGCTGTCCGATGGTGCGCCACTCGATGTCGTTGCAAAAAACCTTATAAACCAGCGCTTTCACCAATTAAATCCAAGATAATAGCACTTTTGCCGCCGGTTATCTAACCTCAAAAAAGATACGCGGATACGAGCAAACAGCCCTCGTCTCCGCGTTCGATGCTAAAAATAAAACCCTACTTCGTAAAGACGCCGTCTGCTCGAGTCAAATAATCCTGCATCGTGTAGGCGAACATTATCGCGAGCCAGAAAAAACTGCCGACTGCCGATAGCCAGATGAGCCGTTTGCTCCAATAGACGTGCATGAAGAACAACATCACGAACGTCATCTTTGTAAACGCGATGGCGAGTGCAAGCAGCGTGTTTGCGCCCGGAAACACTCCATCAAGGTCCATCTGCGCTGTGACGTAAGTTAAGATCGTGCCGACCACCAGTATCGCGAATATCCCAATATACTTGGGAATATTCATGTGGTCATGTTGTTCGTGGTTGTCCGACATATAAAATTCCTAATGTAAAAAGTGCCTACCGAGCAAATAAAGCAGCGGGAAGAGGAAAATCCAAACGATGTCGACGAAGTGCCAATACAAACCCGACATCTCGACGGGCATGTAATACTCGGCAGAGTAAAACCCTTTCCACGCCGTCCATAAGAGCCAACTCATGAGACCGAGACCGACGATCATGTGAAGAGCGTGCAGTCCCGTCATTACGAAGTATATGTAATAAAAAATCCGTACCTTGTCGCGGAATTTATTCGCATCCACCTGACCGTTTGAAAAATATCCAATCTTCTCGGCGTCGGTTAGATAACCGCCCTTTTCAGCCTGTGTGACAAGTTCTTCGCCATAATTCCATTGGAATTCGCCTCGCGGATTGACGTACGGTTTCTCAACGTGTCCCGGACTCGTCTCAGCCGCGGCGACCTTAGTTTCGAAGGGCAAGACAATGCCGGCGTGTTTAACGGGATCTCCCGCCTTTGCTTTTTTATTTAGTCCATTGACCGGCACGAGGCCGTGATTATATTTATCGGTGTACTCCACCACTTTTACGCCGAGGAAAGTCGCGCCGAGTATCATTGTCAAAACTATCATGACGACCTGCATCATGCGGTTACTTTTTTGCGCGTAGTAAACCGTCAATGCCATCGTTAAGCTACTTACGATGAGCACGAGCGTGTTGACAAAGCCCATCACCACATCCAAGTGATTACTGCCCGCGGCAAACGCCATCGGGTATTTCGAGCGAAAAACAAGATACGCCGTGAACAGGCCGCCAAAAAACAGGATCTCCTGCACAAGGAACATCCACATCCCGATCGCGACACTCTCCTCCTGCTGGCCCATGTCATCAAACTGATGTTGCAAGCCAGGCTCGTGATAAACGAATTTGTCTGAGTAATGTGACGACATTTTATTACACTGTTACCGCTTCGCGACGCTTTGCCTCTTCCAGGTCGAGTCCGCTATCTTCGCCGAACTCGTATGCCTCCCAGGTAACGACCGGCATCTTTTCAAAATTCTCCGTCGGGGGCGGCGAACTCGTTCGCCATTCAAGGCCCGGGTGCATCCACGGATTATCGCCGGCCGGTTTGCCAAATATCAACGAGTGCACAAGATAAACCGCCGGCATCAAAAGCCCAACGCCGAGGACCGAAGCTCCGGCTGTCGAAAAGATATTGAGTACCTGAAATTCCTCAGGATATGAGGCATAGCGACGCGGCATTCCCTGATATCCGAGAATAAATTGCGGAAAGAACGTTAAGTTGAACCCGATAAAAACGAGCATCGCCGAGATCTTGCCCCAAAACTCCGAGTACATACGGCCCGTCATCTTCGGCCACCAATAGTGCAAACCGCCGAGATATGCGATCACCTGCCCGCCGACCATAACGTAATGAAAGTGTGCAACGACAAAGTATGTATCGGTCAGGTGAACCGTCAGGCCCATCGAACCTAAAAACAATCCGGTCAAGCCGCCGATCAAAAACAGGCCGAGAAAGCCGATCGCATACAGCATCGGCGTGTCGTAGGATATCGAGCCTTTATACATTGTCGCGGTCCAGTTGAACATCTTGATGGCGGACGGTACGGCGACGACCATTGTCAAAAACGAGAAAACCATGCCCGCGTACATCGATTGGCCCGCCACAAACATGTGGTGTCCCCAAACCAAAAACCCGAACACGGCGATCGCAATCGACGAAAATGCAATGAATTCGTACCCAAAGATCTTCTTACGAGAAAAGTTTGAGATCAATTCGCTGATAACGCCCATGCCCGGCAGGATCATGATGTAAACCGCGGGATGCGAATAGAACCAGAACAAGTGCTGGAACAGGATCGGGTCGCCACCGATCGCCGGGTCAAAAATGCCGACCCCTGCCGCCCTCTCGATCGCTAATAACAAGATCGTGATCGCAATGACCGGCGTGCCGAGGATCATTACAAGACTCGTCGCATAGTGAGCCCATACGAACAGGGGCATTCGGAACCATGTCATTCCGGGGGCACGCATCGTGTGAACCGTGACGATAAAATTCAGTCCGGTGAGGATCGATGAGAACCCGTTGATAAATACGCCAAGCCCGACGAACATCACGTACGAATTCGAAAATGTTGTCGAGTACGGCGTGTAAAAGGTCCAGCCCGTATCAACACCACCCTGCATCAACGCAAACAGCGCCAACCCGCCGCCAAGCCAATAAAAATAGAGGCTCAACAAATTGATGCGCGGCAAAGCGAGGTCCTTAGCACCGATCATGATCGGCAAGAGAAAGTTACCCAATATGGCCGGGATCGACGGAATGAGGAAGAAGAAGATCATCAGCACGCCGTGCTGAGTAAACACCTTATTGTATGTCGCGGTTTCGACGAGGTCGCTCGCCGGAGTTAGCAATTCGAGCCTGATCGTAGCGGCATAGAGACCGCCCATCAGGAAGAACATCGACACCGTGACGAGATACATGATCGCGATGCGCTTGTGATCTTTGGTCAGAAGCCACGACTTCAGAGTCGTGCCGTTCGTAATATAGTTCAGCTTCTCTCCGCCGTAAATGCTCGATGTCGTACTTTGCGCGCTCATAATCTTAAAACCTATTTACTACTATTTGTCGAATTCGACATCCCAGCCTTGTTACCCCCTGCCGCCGCGTTTGAGTTGCCGGGCGTTGATGTCGACGATGACGAACTCGCGGCGGCACTCGCGCTGAGCGATTTTATATACGCTACAAGCGCATTCAGTTGCTCTTCGGTAACCTGACCCTTGAAGGTGGGCATTATCGGCTGATAGCCCTCGACGATCTGCGACGCCGGATTTAGTATCGAGTTGCGAATATACTCGTCATTGACCGCGACAGAGCCGCCGCCGACAAGCTTTACCTGCGTGCCAACAATATTCTCGAGTTTTGCCCCACGTTGGGCCGGGCCGCCCGCATGACACGAGGCGCAGCCAAGTTTGTTCTCAAATAGATCCTTGCCCATCTCGACCGGCGTCTGACCCGACACATTTCCGCTCAGCCAGTTGTCAAAATCACGCTGCTCCATTACATAAACAAAACCGCCCATACCTGAGTGATTAAGCCCGCAGTACTCGGCGCAAAATAGATGGTATTTGCCCGGCTTTGTCGCCTCAAACCAGAGATAAGTGTAGCGCCCCGGAATTACGTCGGTCTTTGTACGAAACGCCGGTATCGAAAAATCGTGGAGCACATCTTCGGTGGTCATCGTCAACTTGATCTTTCTTCCCAGCGGAACGTGCAATTCGTTTATCTCGCGCTGGCCGGTTTGATGCTGTGCCTTCCACATCCATTGTTTGCCAACGACGTATATCTCCATCGCGTCGTCGGGCGGCGTGTTTTGGTTGAAAAAGACGAGCGCGCCGCCCAGAAAGATCGTCATCGAAACGACGAACGGTATGATCGACCATACAACCTCGAGAACCATCGAACCGTGCATTTCCTCTGGTGTCGCAAATTTTTCGACCTCGCGGTATTTGATCGCAAAAATGAAGATTGCCGCCACGACCGGTATCGAGAACGCAACGCTTACCACGATCAGATAGGCGTACAAGGCATCGACCTGCCACGCGAATGTCGAGGCCTGCTCAGGAAAAAATGGTACCCATGTTGTAGATTGCATCATCAATTTACAATTGATCTTTCTTTCTTTTTATTTCGCCGCCAAAACACAAAACCCATCGCGCCCAGGCCGATCAGCGTGGCGATACCGCCGAGTCGAATCACACTCAGGATCGCAAGGCCATATTTGCCGGTCGACGGATCGTAGTGATAACAGTAGAGCAGCAACTTCTCGGCAGCGTTGCCGACCTTATTCTCGGCCGATTCCATAATGCCGAACTTAATATCCTTTGGCGAGTAATCGATGCCGTAAAAGTAACGCGTTAGTTTGCCCTCCGGCGATGCGATCATAACCGCCGCCGCGTGCGCGAACTGATTACTCTTCTCATCCCACTCGTAGCTAAAGCCGGCCGCCGAAGTCACCGCATCGATCGACGATTGCGTTCCAGTAACGAAGTGCCACCCCTTCTCCGCTCCTGCACGGCCGTAACGCTCCATGTAGCTCGCTTTCTTATTTTTGGCGAGCGTCGGGTTGTCGTACTCGCGCGCGTCAAAACTGATCGCAACGACGTCAAACTCTTTCCCCGCGTCGAACGACATCCCTTTGAGCGAGCCGGTCAGCCCATTCAAGACCTGATTGCAAAGCATCGGGCAGTCGAAATAGACAAACGTCACGAGAACCGGCCGCCCCGTCTTAAAGTAATCCCCAAGTTTGACCACTTTGCCATCCTCGTCTTTAAGTTCGGTGTCGAGTGGCAGAGTCGCGCCGAGTTTCTGCTCGATGCCAACAGTTTTCAATACAGGCGGCAACCCGTTGGTCTGCGAACCCTCGGATGTTGGATCGTAGTACTTAGGCGAGTAGAGCGGCGAGGAATAGTGTTCGTTCTTTTGTGCAAGGCCGGTGAACAACAAACAGTGAATAACGAACAGTGAAGAAAGCACACCGCTCACAAAGCGACGGGCGTCGAACCGTCTCAAAGAATCACTAATTTTCGTCCGCCAACTATTCATTGTTCACTATTCGTTGTTAGTTATCTTCTTTTCTGCGAACCTTTTCGCCCCGCGCCGGCCTCCGAGATAAACTCACGCGAAGCTGCAAGCACCGCCTCGGCATCGGCACCGGATTTCGCTTTGACACCTCGTTCCAAGAACTTTTTCTTGGCTTCGTCGATCGGCATCACGGACGTCATTCCGGTCTTCGCATCTTTTCGCCCGTTCTCTAATAGCTCGTCCCACTGCTTTCTAAGTTCGCGCCACTCGGCCTGCGGGATGGTCAACTCCATATTCACACGGCCCGTGTCCGAATCGACACCAAACCCGGGTGCGCCCTGCAGCCGAGGCTCGGGCGGTAGGCGTTCTTTGTCGCTCATCGCCATCGGATTTGTCGATTTCGGGTTAAGGTAATCACCAAAAACGCCGAGCAGTGACCACATAAGTCCGAAGGTAACGACGATCAGCAGAAATAGCCCAATGCCGAACCAGAAGATACCTTTCATCTGTATCTCGTTCTGTTCGTACGGTTTGTTCAGATCCGCCAATGTGTCTGTATGCTTCTTAGACATAATCCAAAATCAACTAATGGCCCCGTCCATGCTCGATCGCGCTTTCAAAATAAGGATCTTTCGCAGGCACGATCTCTCGTTTCATGAGTTCGCCAAAGAACCACCAAAGCCAGATGCCGCCAACGGCGATCGGACCGACAAAATCCAACCAGCTAATAATAAAAGCTCCCTTCTCGCCGCCCGTTATCCGGTTGCTCGGGCCGATCAGATAGAACATATCGACGAGCCGCATCACAAGAATGAAAACCGCAAGCGTCGCTAGCCAACGCGCCCGTCGCTTGAAATCTTGCTGCAGAAGCACGAGGAACGGAAATGCAAAGTGGAAAACGATGAGAGCGATACCCATGTAGCCCCAGCCGCCTTTCATTCGCGCCAAATACCAGCCCGTCTCTTCGGGCAGGTTGCCCGCCCAGATGATCAAAAACTGTGAAAAGTTAAAGTACGCCCAAACCATTGTGAGCGCGAGCATCAGTTTTCCGAGATCGTGAAAATGCCGTTTACCAACGATGCCATCCATCGGCGCCTTGTCCGACATGTTAGCCAGGATAAAGACGTTAAAGCAGTAACAGCTCAGCGCCCATCCGGCGACAAACAAAAGTCCCCAGATCGTTGAGAACCAATGCGCATCGAGCGTCAACATCCAGTCGACGGCGGCAAATGTAACGACAAGACAATAGATGACAAGCGTAGGGCCTGAGAATCGAGACGCCTTTTCGAGCACGAGCCGCGATTCTTCGACTGTATTTGTCCTGTCCTGCTCAGCCGACCATTTGTTGAGCAGATAGATCATCACCGCCCAAAACGCAAAATAGATGAGCGAACGCAATATCCAGAACCACGGCGTCATGTAGATACCGCGATGGGCCATCGCGTAATCGTCCGGCGGCAGAATCGTCCATTCGTAAACGCTCTTTGTCCACACGCCGATGGCGAGCGGTATGAACATCAAAAAGATTATCGGCAGCGTCCGTGTTCCGGCCTCAAGGCTTCGACGAATGACGACGCCCCACGCACCGCCGGTCAGATACTGCAACATCAACACGCCAAGCGAGCCGAGGCCGATGCCGCCCCAAAATATGTAGCCCAACAGCCACGAACGCAGAGCCTGCTCCGTATTGAAATACGCCCCAACCGCCCAGATGATAAGTGCAATGCCGCCGACGCCGAGGGCGAGGGTTCGCCAACGCGTGATCATCTCAGCCGGTGCGTAATATCCGTCGCGTTTCGCCATCAGCGTGTTCCCCCCTGCGGCGCGGCTGTGTTTGTTTCGGTTCGTGAGGTCATTCTCAAATTTTCTTCGGGCGTCTGACCGACCTGCAGCGCACGAATATAAGCAACGATCGCCCAGCGGTCCGCGGGCTGGATCTGATACGAGTACCCGTTCATCTTGCCCCAGCCGTTCGTAATAACATCGTAAAAATGTCCAACCGGTGCGTTGCGCAGTCGATCATCGTGGTAAGTCGGCGGCTGAGGAAATCCGCGACGAACGATCATCCCGTCGCCGTTGCCGACCGGCCCGTGACAGACGATGCAGTAGATGTTGTAACGGTCTTCGCCGCGATCGACCAACTCTTTTGTTACGGCAAACGGAAACTCGTCGATGTCGTTCGGAAAGCTAGAGACAAGCGTGTTGCCCGACGCGTCGGTCGTCGTCTCAACCTGGGCGTTCAGATTCGGATTATCGATCTTGCCAGTGTAAAAACCTTTGTTATCACGAAGCTGCCCTCGCGCCACCGTCCCATCGAGCTGATCTCGGCTTCCGCGTTTATCCGCAAAAAAGTCGCTCTTCTTATACGCCTTGTGACGCGGCTGATCGTGCATGTCGAGACGAACGCCGCAGCCAGTGAGCAGTAAGCAGATAGCAGCAAGCAGAAAGGCTGTTTTGCCTTTCCGCCGTCCACTGTCCACTGTCCACTGTCCACTATTCAGGTACATCAAATACCTCCTGCGCACCAACGCCTTCCATAAATTTTCGCGTCTCAGCGTAATCATATTTCGGATCGTCCGACTCGATGATCAAAAAGAACTTTTCGCGCGTCGCCAGAGCAAAACGCGGCACATTAAACACCGGATGATAGGGCTGCGGCAGTCCGTTCAAAAACAGCATCCCGAACACCGCCGTAAATGCCGAAAAGAGGATCGTCAACTCATACGCGGGCGGCACGAAGGCCGGAAGGCTAAAGTGCGGCCGGCCGCCGACGATGATCGGGTACTCGTAAACGTGGACAAAATATTGCAGCCCGATACCGGTCAACAGGCCGGTGATACCGCCGGCGAAGATCAGATACGGCAAGATGCTGCGCTTGATGCCGAGAGCCTCGTCGATCTCGTGCAGCGGGAACGGCGAGAACGCGTCGGTCTTTCGATAACCGGCGTCGCGCACGAGCCTCGCCGCGTCGACCAACTCGGTCGCCGTGTCGAATTCGGCCATTATGCCGTGAAGTTCCATAGTTTCTAGTTTACGGTTTCTAGTTTCTAGTTTCCGATTTCCAACTTGAAACCAAAAACTTGAAACCAGAAACTACCGATTCGGTGGATCCGTGCGGTCGTATGTGTATTCCACCTCGAGCACGCTCTCATCAAAATCTTGCTGGTGTCCGTGAACATTCGCCTCCGGGAGCAAGGTTCGCACCTCGAATATCGAGATGATCGGCACAAATCTGACAAACAGATAGATCAGCGTAAAGAAAAACCCGATCGTGCCGATAAACATCGACCAGTCCCAAACTTGCGGGCTGTACATCGCCCAGCTCGATGGTAAGAAGTCTCGGTGCAAACTTGTGACGATAATTACAAAGCGCTCGAGCCACATGCCAACGCTGACGACTATCGAGATCAAAAATAGCCAAAACTCGCTCTCGCGAAACCGCTTGAACCACAAGAGCTGGATAGACAGGCCGTTACAGAACAGCAGCAGCCAATACGACCACCAATACGGCCCTTCCCAGATGCGGTTCTTGACCATAAAGACTTCGTATTGCGACGCCGAATACCAGCCAAAAAATCCTTCCATCGCGTAGCCGTAAACCACGATCAAACCGGTCGCGAGCATGACCTTTGCCATGTAGATCAGGTGCTGGTGCGTAATAAAGTCCTGCATCCGATACCAATGCCTGAGCGGGATGCAAAGGATCAGTACCATCGCGAAGCCCGCAAATACGGCACCGGCGACGAAATAGGGCGGGAATATCGTCGCGTGCCAGCCCGGAACCTGCGACACCGAGAAGTCGAAGGACACGATCGAGTGAACGGACAAAACGAGCGGCGTCGAAAGACCGGCGAGTATCAGATACGTTATCTCGTAACGATGCCAGTGTCTGGCTGAGCCGCGCCAGCCCCAGGCCAGGGCGGCGTATACAAACTTGAAAAACTTATTCTTTGCACGATCGCGCAAAGTCGCAAAATCGGGGATCAGCCCGACGTACCAAAACAGAAGCGACACGGTCGCATAGGTTGAGACGGCAAAAACGTCCCAGATGAGTGGGCTTCGGAAGTTCGGCCAGATGCCCATCGTGTTCGGATACGGGAAGAGCCAATACGCCGCAAGCCACGGACGTCCTGTGTGCAAGAGCGGGAACATCGCCGCGCAGGCCACCGCAAACAGCGTCATCGCCTCGGCAAAGCGGTTGATCGACGTTCGCCACTTTTGATTCAAAAGCAAAAGGATAGCCGAGATCAACGTACCGGCGTGGCCGATACCAATCCACCAAACAAAGTTGATAATGTCGAACGCCCAGCCGACCGGCTGGTTGTTACCCCAGATGCCGATACCGTTCGCGAGCAGCCAGATCGTTGTAAACAAGAGCAGTTGTGCGATCATGAACGCGATCGCAAACCCGATGAACCAGTGAAACGGCGTCCGCTTTTTGAGCGTGACGTCCGAGATCTTATCTGTAACGCTCGCGTATGTGTGGTCGCCCTCGACCATCGCGGGACGCAGCTTTTGTTGTAGCTCTTTATCGGCTGCCATTAATGCGCCTCGCCTCCCGTTTTGGTCTCAGTTGTGTGCCCATCTTTCTTGACCGGCGGTCTGTAATCGGGCATCTCTTTGTTCTGATTCTTCAAACCCGCAAGATAGGTCGTTCGTGGTTGCGTGTTCAACTCATTAAGAAGTTTGTAATCGCGATGATCTTTCTTCGACTTAGCGACTTGACTCTCAGGATCGTTCATATCGCCGAAGATGATCGCGTCGGTCGGACAAACCGCCTGACAAGCAGTAACGACTTCGCCGTCCTTGATCTTGCGACCGTCTTTTTCAGCCTCAATACGCGCGATCGAGATTCGCTGCGTACAGTAGGTGCATTTCTCCATCACACCACGGCTGCGCACCGTCACTTCAGGATTGCGCATCAGCTTGTATTGCGGCGTGTTCCAGTCCTGGTAAAGCAGGAAGTTAAAGCGGCGAACCTTGTACGGACAGTTGTTCGAGCAATACCGCGTGCCGACGCAGCGGTTGTAGACCATATCGTTCAGGCCTTCTGCGCTGTGAACCGTCGCGTGAACCGGACAGACCGTTTCGCACGGCGCCTGCTCGCATTGCTGGCAAAGAAGCGGTTGGAAATACGGGCCGTCCGGATCGTTAATGTCGCCGCCGCCGTAGTATGCGTCAACGCGCATCCAATGCATCTCGCGGCTTCGCTCGACCTGCTCCTTACCGACGACCGGAATATTGTTCTCCGACTGACAAGCGATCACACAGGCGTTGCAGCCAACGCACGAGTTTAGGTCGATCGTCATTCCCCACTTGCTGTGCTTGTTGTAAACGGCCTGGTGCTGCTCGTATGGGTACATCGACTTCGGGTATTCGTCGTGCTGATGTCCCATGTCGGGGTGTTTTTCAAACTCGTCGATGTCCCACATGCGGAGCAGGTCGCGGCCCTCCATATTGAAGTGGATCTGCGTCGAGGCGACGGTCGTCTGCTCGCCGGTCTTTGTAACCGAGCCAAAACCGTAATTCATCGCGTCCGAACGCATCACGTCAAATGCGCTGTAGCCTAATCCTGTGCCGACCTTGCCCGCCTTTGTACGGCCGTAGCCCATGAATATCGTGATCACGTCATCGGGCTGGCCCGGCGTTATCCATAGAGGAACGCCCTTTTGAATTTCGGCGCCTTGATATGAAACCGTCACAAGATCTGAAAACTGGTTACCGCCCTTTGTATTGAGAAACGCCGTGCCCTGCTGACCGCCGGTCATATCGCGAGCCTGATTACCGGTGTTTGCGGCGAGCTTTTCAGCGGTCTTTGGGCTGATCAGCGCGACATTCTCCCAAGTGACCTTGTTGAGCGGGTTTGGCAGTTCCTGCAACCAGCCGTTGTTTACAAAACGCCCGTCGTAGACGCTCGGGTCCGGAAGAATTGAGATCTCAAACGCGCCGCCTGCGGCAGGCTTTTGCTCGGGCTGGCTCAAAAATGCGGTGTTCACGGTAACCGTCTTTACGGCGGCCGCGGTGTTCGGGACAACGCCGTCATGAACAGCCTTGCGCCAGTTATCTTCAAAATTCTTTGGTAAAACTGCCGCCGGCGATGTTGCCGGAGCAGCGGCCGTTGGTGTCGCAGCAGGCTCAGGCGCCGTTCGGGCTTCGCCCTCATTGCGGACGAGGGCGTCCGCGTTCCGCTGCCAATACTCTTTGACGATGTCGAGATCTTTCTTGTCAAAATTCTCACGCATCGCGAGCTGCACGAGTTCGTGAGCGCCCTTTCCGTCATACAGCGGAGCGATCAGCGGCTGTTGGATCGTGACCGTGCCGTCGTATGCACGCGCATCGCTCCAACTTTCGAGATAGTGCTTCTCGTGAATGTGCCAGTGGCAATGCTCGGCAGTTTCGTCGTGGTAAAGCCCGAGATGCACGCGCAACGGAATTTTCGTCATCCGCTCGGCGTTGAGCTTTATGTCGGCGGGCGTGTTGTAAAGCGGATTGCCGCCAATGATGACGAGCATCTTGACGCGTCCCGCGTCGATATCGGCGATAAGTTCACGAAGCTGTTCGACCTGCGTCCTATCGGTGTTTGCGGCGAACGGATCGGCGTAAACCACTGTCTGGCCAACGTTGCCGAGCGAGGCGTTCATCGCGTGAGCAAGAGCGTGAACAACCGCCGGAGCATTGTCGCCGGCAACGACAAGCGATTTACCCTTATGCTCATTGAGATCCTTCGCCATCGCAGCGATCCACGACGCGTTGTCCGTGTAGGTTGACGTCGCACCTGCAACGCCGACCGCTTTCGCGATAGCCTTTGCAACCTCAGACATCTGACTTGGACGAATCGCGAGGCGGTGATCGGCTTTCGCTCCCGTGAGGCTGACTGTCGTCTCGACGGAATAAAGCCGGTTGATGTGTTTGTGCTCTTCCGAAAAATGGCGACCCTTTGCAAAGTCCTTTATATACGCAACGTTGTAGCCCGAGAAAATATCCGCGTCGAGCGATAATATCCGCTCGGCCTTATCAAATTTGTAGATCGTCTGCACCGCCGAGCCAAACGCCATTTTGGCTCCGGCCGTCGCGTTGTCCTGATTGACAGGCTCGTACTGGACCCACTTGGAATTTGGCAGCTCGGTCTTGAGCTTTGCCATTTGATCGATCAGCGTCGGCGATGTCACCGTCTCGGTCAAAAATCTCACGCCCGCTCCGCCATCCGCACGATTTGCCTCAATTGCGGAGCGAAACTCGGTCACGAACATCTCCCACGATTTTGGAGCACCGCGATATGTGACCTGCTGTGAGCGATCGGGGTCGTACATTCCCAAAACCGAGGCCTGTGCAAGTACATCGGTCGCGCCGCGGCTGCCGGGATGATCCGGATTGCCCTCAACCTTAACAGGGCGGCCCTCGTAAGATTTTGCGAGCAAGCCCGTCGCAACGCCACCTAGCGACATCGCTGTGGCAAAGAACCGAGCCTTGCCAGGCAGCATGCCCTCGACCGGATTTACGTATGGAACGATCTTTTCAGCGGGCTGAATAACACAACCCGAAAGCCCGGCGAGAGCGAGCGAGGCTCCCATTACTTTTACAAATTTGCGGCGGCTAAGACTATTGTCCCATTCCTCGATCTCATGCGGATATTCACGGGCGACAAACTCCTCGAACTCCGGAGCGTCGACAAATTCCTCGACGCTGCGCCAGTATTCCTTCCCGTCTTGCGACAAAATGCGGTCACGCAGTAAGGAAAAATTTTGTTTACTTTCGGGGCTGGAGATCTTAGCCACCGAGGACACAGAGATATCTGAGGATGGTTCTCCCATAAACTTTTCGTTTCCGTTTTTCCCGTGCCCTTTCATAAGACTTTAAAGACTCTCTGTGATCTCTATGACTAACTACCTCAAAACTGGCTCACAGAGCAGGACAGAGAAAGTCCGAGGATGGTTCTCGATATACCGTCGTTTTCATTTTTCC
>JBJXFZ010000087.1:0-38259 GCA_046154245.1 Pyrinomonadaceae bacterium | reverse complement strand
CAACGGGACTTTTACAAAAATCGTCGTGCCTTTTCGGATCACTGATTCGATGTGGAATGTTCCCAATATCAATGATGCGCGCTCGCGCATGCCGAATAGGCCATAGCCGCGACGTTCGTCGGCGCGGGCGATCGCCGCCGCGGCGTCAAACCCGACACCGTCGTCTTCGATAATCAAAATTAGATCATCTCCACGTTTTTTGATTATGACATTCACGAGCGAGGCGTTTGAATATTTCGCGACGTTGTTCAGGGCTTCCTGAGTGATGCGGTAGAGATTAGTGGCAATCTCGCCATCGATCGGCGTCATGTCGAGGCCCAGTTTATGAAATTCGGCGTTGATCTCGACGAATCGAGACCATTCGCCGACGTACTGCTCAATGGCCGGTAAAAATTCTGCGTCATGCAGGATCGCGGGGCGTAATTCCCATGCCAGAAAGCTCACTTCACCGTCTAACAGTTCCGAGATCGTTTGCAGCCTGTCGACACGGCCGGCGATCTCGTTGTTTCCTCCTACCAGATTTCGCAGCGACGCAAGCTTAAGCCTTAACGCGGTCAGCCGCTGTCCCAATTGATCGTGAATGTCGCGCGCGATTCGGCCGCGTTCGTCCTCCTGAACGCTGACGAGACGTTTTAGCAGACCAAATCGCTGCTTCTCGGAATGTAGGCGATCTCTGATCTCACGTTTCAATTGGTCATAGGCATTTGTTAATGCCGCGGTTCGCGCCGAAATCTTTGCCTCTAACTCGCTTTCGACCAGACGCTGTGCGGTGACATCAACTATGGTACCGATCATCTGCACAGCCTCGCCTGTGTCGTCACGTATGATCCTGGCAGTATCCTCAACCCATACCCAATGACCATCTTTATGACGTATGCGATAGGTCGAACGAAAGGTATGTTGGAAGGGAATGACGTCGTCAAGCGTTTTTTGGTGTTCCGCGATGTCTTCGTGGTGTATCAAGGAGTGCCACCATTTGCTCGATAGATCAGCGCCCGTTGAGCTGTAACCTGTTACACGCCTCAGGCCGTTCACGATCAGGGGCCGTGAGCCGGTAAGATCGGTATCGTAAACGAGCGCCCGAGCGGCGTCGGAGGCCATCCGAAATCGCTCCTCAGACTCGAGCAGCTGTCGCCCTCGATCGTCGGCTTCCCGGGCGTACCGGCTGATTGACAAGCCGGTCCACCAAAGTAGAAAAATCATAAGCCCGATCTCAATGATCGTTCGTGCGGTCGTTCCAAATGGAATGTCAAAAAGACCGGCTTCCCAACTTACCAGCTTGAGCCACCCCAGGATGATCGGAACAACTATGACCACGGGGACAAAGCGACGAATTAGCATTCCGGCCGGGCCGTCGTTACATATCAGTTTTACGAGCCCGAGATCCTGGTTTTTTAGAATGATCGATAGGGAAAGCGCGAGAAAACACGTCGCGGTCTGCATAGCGATGACGGTGACGAGCGGGATCGTGTGTAAAATACTGGCGCCGTAAAGATGACTCATTAGCGAGAGCGTCGAAATTGTCAGCGTCGCCCAGGCGAGCGTGACGGCGGCGACTCGCGCTCGATGCGACTCGTCGTTATCATCTTTGTCCTCGTGGTTTTTGTTGGAAAGACAGAGCGTCACCAGAGAGATGCCCAGAAAAACAAACGAAATCGTCGCCGGCGCGCCAAACCTACCCGGCGAAATCGTCCCGCCCCGACCCCATTCACGCTCGAACATCAAAAGCGTGTCGATGCCTAGATTCAGATTTGCCGCCATCTGCAGAAGATTTGCAAGCCCAAGCAGCAAAACAAGCGCCGCGCAGACGGCCGCAAGCCGCCAAAGTTTGTATGACAAGAAAAAAATGCTCAAGGCTGCAACGCAGCAACCAACTGCCGCATTTGGCTGCATTGATACGCCCGAGTTATCCCACGATGTGAGCCCCTGAACATCGAATTTCCATCCTAAAAGCGTCAGAAGGGCAGCTGTGAATGCACAGAGAGCTAGAAGATTGGACGCTAATCGTAATCTTGAACAGATCGCTTCCGAGAATTTCATCTGAGCGGGTGGCTTCATTCAACATTTAGCATAAGGCGTAGCTTAAGATTGGACAAATAACGACAAAGATTAACTCCGTCAGCAGATCGAATTTGTATTCTCTAATACAATAGCCGGCGTCGTCACGAGTTATTGTCTCAATCAGAGCATTACTTAAGTACTAAATTAACAAGGAGAATTTTATGAACGCAATAGAACTAATTAAAAACGACCATAAGGTCGCCGCAGATCTCTTCGCCCGATTTAAAGAAAATGAAGACGGCGACAATAAGGCACTGTTTGACGCAATAAATAATGAATTGACTGTCCATGCGCACATCGAAGAAGATATCCTCTATCCGCGGCTCGAGGCTGCGGGCGACGACGATCTGCGTAAACTCACGCTCGAAGGTATTCAGGAGCACAAAGTTGTAAAAACACTGCTCAAGGAGATCGCTAATTTGGCCGACGGCAGTGAAATCTTTAATGCCAAGCTGAAGGTACTTGTCGAGATGGTCGAACATCACGTTGAGGAAGAAGAAAACGAAATGTTTCCGCTTGTCGAAGATCAGTTTGACGAAGCAACGCTCGAAGAACTGGGTGCCGAGCTCGAGGATGAGAAAGGCTCATTTCAAAAAGCCGATGCCGCCCGTGGTTAAAAAACCTGACAAGCAAGGATCGGCAAGACCTGCGCGTTCGTTAAAGGAAGAGACCAAGAGCAACATACTCAAGGTTGCTCAGGTCGAAAAGGACGAAAAGCGCAAGCGCACGTTTGGCGAAAAGCTGTCCTCAGCGATCGCCGCATTTTGCGGCAGCATGACCTTTGTGTACGTTCATATCGCGTGGTTCGGCGGTTGGGTCGCTATCAACGGATTTTTCCCATCGCTGGCCTTCGATGAATTCCCCTTTACGTTTCTCACGCTCGTGGTCTCGCTTGAGGCGATCTTCCTGTCCACGTTCATTCTCATTAGCCAGAATCACGAGACAAAGCTAGCAGAACGTCGCAACCAGCTCGATCTGCAGATCAATATGCTCGCCGAGCAGGAAAATACAAAGCAGATCGAGCTGCTTGAGGCAATCGCAAGAAAGGTTGGCGTCGATATGGACGATCCGGAGCTTAGCCTGCTAAAAGAAAGGGTCGACCCGTATGAGCTAGCAAAGCAGATAGCGTCGATAAACGGATCCAACTAAGAATTCTTGATCCAAACCCGCCTACCTCAGATATTTTTCCAGTAGGCGGAGCAAGGCGGCCTCTTCTGGTTCGAGTTCGACGGCGATACGGCGTCGTGCGGTTCGCGGTCGTGGCCTGTAGACCTTAAATAAAGGCGATCTTAGACAGTCCTGACGCAGAAGTATGTTTGTTAGATTACAAGCATTCCGTCGCGGCGGACAGTAGGGAATTTCACTGCGCTTATAGGGAAATTCCCTAAAAAAGTTGTCCATCATCCCGATATTTTTCCTTGCAGCGAAGGTTCATACTCCAAATATCACGCAGGTCAAAAGTATGTCGCGCTCGACAGTACTTAATCATAAAGGCCCGCTTGATGCTCAAGGGGAAAGCAGGGAAACACAGTTTCCCTGCTAATAAGCACTGAAACAGTTAGTCAGAATTTACGAGCACTGACTCAGAAAGAGCTTGGGTCGGTCACGAACTCAACGCACCAAGTTGTTCCGATCGTGACAAGTTCTGGATAGCGAGACGAATTAGGGGGAAATAATATGAATCTACAACCAGTCATAAGGCAAACGTCGTTAAACCCTGCGCACAAAAACGTGTCAGTCGTGGACGAGAATATTATTCTGAAATCCCTTCCGTTCAATCTCAAGACCATTCTCGAACCTTCGCTCAGAAGCGTCGCGCTTACAAAAGACGAGTTCATTTACCAGGAAGAAGATGTGCTCGAGTATGTCTACTTTCCCGAAACAGCCGTCGTGTCTGAATTTAAGATCCTCGAGGACGGCCGCATGGTCGAGATCGCCGTGACCGGTCACGAAGGTGCCCTCGGGCTGTCGTCTTTGTTCTCGGACAGCACGGTTGCTCCTAATTGCAGTCAGGTGACGCAAGCGGGTTATGCAAAGCGAATCGATGCGCCGACACTTGCCAAGCTGCTTCAACGTAATGAGGCGCTCAGAGTGCGACTTGGCAAACCGGTCGATATGTATATTCGACAAATTTCGCAAAAAGCTATCTGCAATATGTACCACTCTGTAAAGCAGCGTCTCTGCACGTGGCTATTGATGATACACGATCGCTGCGGTAGAAAGACGCTCAGTCTTACGCACGAGCAGATCGCGCGTGTTCTGGGCGTATATCGTCCGAGCGTTACGTGCATAGCTCAGGAAATGCGAAAGGACCACATGATCGAGTACTCACGCGGCGGCATCTCGATTTGCGACCGACCGCTTGTTGAGCAGTCGGCTTGCACATGCTATTTCGAACTCGGTGGTTTCAGGCTCGTTCATTAGCGAACGAGTTGTAGAAAGCAATATTAAGAATAGATTAATGAGATTCGAGTACGAACACCGTGCTCGTGACGGGGGCCGAACACACCTGAACAACCTCATTAATGTTCGCTCGGCACCCCGTCGATTTTTAAACGGAGGTAAATATGTCTAAAGACGTAATTCAGGTCGACGGAGAGGACGTCGTCGTGAGAGAAGATACGGCGAAGGCCTGGCGAGGGGTAAATTGGGCGGCCATGTCCATCGGGGCTTTTATTTTAATTGCCGTAGGTCTATTTTTCATATTCACATTCGTCGCCGGTTCCGACGGTAACATCGAAGCGCCGGTGGATAAGCGCGAGGGAGTTTCGAATAACTAGCTAATAAAAGGAGAAAAAAAACATGCTTTGGACAATAGTTATTATTTTGCTTGTTCTGTGGGCTTTGGGTTTTGGATTTGGTGGAGCGGCGTTGGGAAATCTCATCCACCTGCTGCTCGTCGTGGCAGTTGTGGTGCTGATCCTCCAACTGGTTCGCGGGCAGAGAGTTTAGGCCGGCAAAAAAAAGAAGAGGTTGGCAATCCAACCTCTTCGTTACCAAACCGCAAATACCTTCCAACTAGACGACCGGCTGTTTTAGAATTTCGGCCAAAGCACGCATGCGGGCCGTGTCGGCAGCATTCTTTGACAAACCCGCGTTTTTATCCAGAACCTTCGTATACTTTTTGAGATTCTTACGTTCTTTTGCCGAGCCAGAAGCCTTTTCAATTGACATTCGCATGTCTGCGATTTCCTTGGCAGATAACGCCTGCGAACGTTCGAGCTGATCGACGTAGGCTCTCGCAACCGCAAGGTTCCTTGGCCATACTATCCGTTCTTGGCTCTGGACGTTTAACTCCGCGACGCGGGAAGAGTTGGCAGCATCGATCTCGTTCTGGGTAAGGTGTTTGGTCGGAGTCAGCTCAAAGATATCCAATCCGCGTGCGATCTCGGACGAATATATCTTGCCGTTATACCAGTACGCCGACCATGAACCGCCCATGACGAGCGACTTTGCGTCGATCGGGCCGCGGTCAAAGTAGGCGATCTCGATTGGGTTTGCAGTATCGGTAAAATCCATTACCGAAATTCCGCCCTGATACCAAGCCTGTATTTTCAGATCGCGTCCGGGCACCGGTATGAGCGAACCGTTATGAGCGACGCAGTTCTCGCTGGGGCCCTGAGCAGCCGGCAGCTTGTAGTAATTTGCGAATTTAAGCTTGCCATCTTTCAGTTCGAATAACGCGTTCGCTCCCCACACGTTGGGGTCCGTTTCGCGACAACGCGCGCCCATTCCGCCGCCCCATTCATCTGTAAAGACAACCTTCTTACCGTCATTCGAGAATGACGCCGAGTGCCAATAAGCGTAATTTTTATCGTTGACCGCGTCGATACGTTTTGGATTTGCGGGGTCCTTAATGTCAAGCAAGATGCCGTTACCCGAGCACGCTCCGGCCGCGAGACCAAGCTGTGAGTAAACGGTTATGTCGTGGCACTGGTCAGTTTCCTCGGGACGACCTTGATTCGCGTGCGAGCCTCCGTCGGTCAGAGCGTTGATGGCGCCGGTAGTTTCGTCACCGAAGATACGAGGGCTCGAAATGATCTTAGCGTTCTGCGGCGCCGCGACAGGGACTTTAATAATATCGATGCTGTAACGCGAAATGTTCTTGTCTTTGTCGGGCTCACCGTCCGAACAACCTGCGAGCTCATCGCTTGAACGGACAAACGAGGTGCCAGAGTTATAGATGTAAACGTTTTCCTTGTCATTCTGCGGAACCACCAACGTGTGAGTGTGCGAGCCGCGACAGGTTTGAACCGCGCCGACCTGTTTCGGATTTCTAATATCGCTTATGTCGAATATTCTTATACCCCGAAAGCGGTCTTTTTGCGCCGACGGTACACCGGGCATCTGTCCAGCGGCTGGCGGCGGGTCCGGCGAAAAGCCCTGGGTACCGCAATCGAGTCTGCCGTTCGGCATCTCGACCGACATGAACATCAAGTTCTTATAGACCGAAACGTCACCTTGTCCACCCGGACAAAGCATGGATGTAACGAGCTTTGCTTTTGCGGGATCTGAAATGTCGTAGATATTGACACCATAGAAGTTGCCGAGGAATAGATGATTACCCTGAAATGCCAGGTCCGAGTTTGCAAACGCAAGGCCGGCAAAGCCCATTCGCATCTGCGGCGGCACCTGTGAGGGATCATCGATTCCCAAGGCCTTCAGCGCTTTTGCAACCATCGGGCTGTTCGGGTCGACGCCGACATCAAAAGCCTCGGGCTTTTTCAGAAGTGCGACGTGTTTGATTCCGATCGCGATCTCACCGGCGTCGAACAAGCCGGGTGACAATTTTGCACGCGGGTCGCTCGCGTCCGAGCCCTTCATGCCGGGCGGCAAGGGTTTTGGCCCTTGGCCTTGTGCAAACGTAAATGCCATGAAACAGGCGCAGATGAAAAAGGAAGCGGTCAGCAAACGACTAGCGATAGGTTTTACTCGATTCATAATGTTGTTTTCTACGGTTTTCTACTAAGTAAGGTTTCCATTGATTTGATCTCGGCCCGCTGGCCGCTGTCAACGTCACTTGCAAAATTAAATAACTCGGCGTCCTGTCCGGCTCCCGGTCCGTCAAACAGCTCCTTTACCATTACAAGCGCGCCGTTGTGGTGTTGAATCATGCCTAGTAAGAACAATCGGTCGAAATCGAGACCTTTCGCTCTCATTAGTGCGCCGATTTGAATTGGAGTCAGCATTCCGGGCATCAGCATTTCACTGCCGGATCCGTGCACCATCGGTTTCGGCGACGCGATGGGCTGTCCGCGCGACTCAAGCCACCTTTTCATGAAATTTATCTCATCGGTTTGGGCCTTACTTATTCGACCGCCGATAAGGCGAATGTCGCGATTTTCGGTGCGCGACTCGATCAGGGCGGTCATTACTACGGCCTGCTCGTGATGCATGATCATGCCCTGCATGAACTCGATGTCCTTCTTCGAAACCGGCGGCAGGATACCGCGAGTCGACGCCGGCAAAACTCTCGACGGCTGCCCCGGCGCGCCGGGCTGAACAACGACCGGGCCGACCTGCGTATTAGTCTGCTGAGCGCCGACCGATACGCTCAGACAGCCCATAAGAAAGACGCTGCAGAGCGTCAGATGTCGCAATTTCGGCTCAGAACAAAATGGCATAGATAAACGACTCCAACTTATCACAAAGTTAGAGGTCAAAACTACTAAAGGAGATTACCGATCAATTATGCCAGCGAACGTTTCTGGAGGCGACGATCGCAGTCGAAACGATGGATAGAGCTGTTGCAGCGCTTGCATTACCATTTTCTCTTTGAGTTATTTTGAAACCCTGATATATAATCTTCCACACCAAGTCTACTAGATTTAGTTTTTCCCGGAGGTTTTTGTGGCCCACAATCATCGCGAACCGTCTACCGCAATATCGCGTGGGCGCCAAGTTACTATTCTCTGATCGTAGACTACCGTGGGGGAAGGATGTGCTTCACGGCCCATTGGAGAGCTAGCGGATGGGTACTCAGGCTGCTGACGAATGTCGCCAAGCCAAACGGCGATCGCTTTCCCATCCCGCAGGAGATCTCTTTGACCGAGTGAATTTCTAAAAGAAAGGAGGACAAAAATATGGCTAAAACAATAACTGTGGTCGTGTTAGGGGCTGATCGTGAACTATGGAGGGGGAGCGGCCTAACTTTCGAGGTAAGGGATATGAGGAAAGGGCTTAAGGTGCTTTCCAAAAAGACTTTGGCTGCCGGCGTTAATACGGTTCGAGCAAATTTAGAGCTCGAGTTTAACGCTGGACAGGTCTACGGTATCTCTATTGACGCGCCGGGACACCGGTCTGCCTGGCAGTTGATCAACCGCAGAACGTTCATTAGCGAATCTGGTGGTTCCAAGATCGAGGTGTCCGACCATATGATCCAGCTGATGCTGGTTCCAGAAAAAACCACTAGCTCCGACCTGAACGACGGTTTTGGTAAATTGCGCGACCGCGGTTCGCCGTTCACGGCGCCCAGAACGGGCCTGACCGAGCAAAAATTCGCAGATCTGCTCCCAGCCGCAAAAATGGCGTTTTTGAATCTTGAGGCAAAGCTGCGGGGAACCCATGTTGGAGGGAATTCATTACTTTCCTTCGTCGAGGGCGTAAGACTTGTCAGGGTTGATCGCGTTTTCGTTTTCGCCGGTGCACAACTCAAGTCCTTGATCGACGACAGCGCCGATTTCGCAAGCGCACCCGGTCACAATGCTCCGAAAGGCGATGGCGCCGGACTTCCCGCGCATAAGGACAGCTGGAAACATACCAGGTTCGGAGCAGGCAATGTTCAACTCTCGTTCTCGAGGATCGCGGAACCCCTTCCGAACGACGGATCAAAAATGGTATTTTCGGCAGATATTGATATCGACTTGGAGAAGGGGCTGCTGCATGTTTTCGAATGGCTAGATAACAAACTCTTGAATCCGAAAAAGAAAACTGACCAGACGCAGGTCTACGCATTACTGTTTTCTCAGGAGATTTTTCCGGAATACACTCTGGATCGGTTGGTTGTGCCCTAGAAAAACGCGGATTTTGTGGAGGTGGCGATCGGAATCGAACCAATGAATAAAGGTCTTACACAATCCGACTCACTTTCAAAAAGGCAAGTTTCTTATCTCTTCGCATAAACGCGAAATCGCCTGAGAGTCCTGACCTCAGCGAAACTTGTTGGCGTCGCGAAAACACGCGGCACCCAATTTCGGACGCGCTCAAAGTAAATGATATGTTCGGAACGACGCGCCATCTCATTTCGTAAGGAGCGGGCCGCACCAATGCTTGCGCGCAATGTGCGACTAGCGGGAAGAAGTGTGAAACTATAGAGTCCTACAACACCGGCGCCAAAACAGGTTTGACAAACGCCCACGTTTTGTCCGTGAGTTGAGAAGTACCAATGCAATATCTCAGGCTTTTCAAAGCTCCTTCGCCACCTCACGCGATCTAGTTCCGCGTCTTTTCCGCGCCGAGCAAATCCTTGTGAATACAATGCTGACCACTCTTCGTGGTCTGTAGCTCTGGCTAATTCCATTTTGAGGTTGCCATCCGACGTTTCTGCTGGAATTGAGGCCGCCTTAATTCGATTGGCTGAAATCTGCTTGAAGCCATTCCTTGCTAGCGACGCTTGAATACTGTCATTGTTAAAGCTCTCATCAACGTAGATTAGTGGACCGTTGGCATTTATTTCACCAAGTAAAGACGTAAGCTTTCTCACAGTATTGTCGGATGATCCCATTACTAGTCGCGCATTAAACTCGCGCAGTTCGTGATGCCTAACATAGATGATCTCGTCTTGGCGGTCGATCTCGCAACCAAAACTCCGCAGCCAAATAAGGTTGTTTTCCAACGTCCCGGCTAGCAGTTTCTCATCCCAATTTGAACTCATCTGTGATTTTGTGAACTGTTCTTCAGAGTCGAACCAACCTTGGACCCCACGATGTATGAAACCTCCGTGCGATGTTTCCTCGCGACCATTGAACGAGGTAGTACGGAGGCACTTTCGGCTGCCCTCCCCACTTCACTTTGAAGCGATAGTGTCCTGCAGACGGGCTAGAGCCGACGTTCACGAAACTCGCCCCCAAATACCTAGCCTGATCCAGCATCGCCGCATAAAGAAAGTCGGAAACTCCGTTTATTTCATCGTTGGTCGCCAGAAACAGCCCGACGCAGGTATTGACAAAAGGTTTATGCATCGCGACGAACCCGATAATACTACCATCTCTTATGGCCTCGATCAGATGAACTTTGTTAGATCGAAGAACCGCAGGCAAGGCAAAAGCTATTTCTGCGAGATAGCCGGTGAGTTCTCGTTGTCGATAGAAGGCTTCCATGAGGCGGAAGTGTTCTGATGACATCATTCCACCACTTCTTACGGTCAACTGGAAATCCGTCATCTTTGCTCGGCGATAGACTCGACGCTCAAATATGGAACCACGATTTTCAGAACAATCGATGAGGAGTTCGGCAGCGAACTTGTGACGCCTCGCTTGAGCAACACAGCGAAAGCCCTCGTTGGACAATGCTTGTAGGCTTACCGGCTCGGGACCTACGAACATGACAGATTCCGCTCCTCGGTCCCTGACCCATTGCTGGGCACGATCCGAAAGAGAGCCTTTTGCCGAGGTGTCATCTCGCAATGGAAATCCGCAAAGAGTAACCACCCGTCCATCGTAATATGCAAGCAAACCATCTTCCAAATATGGTTCGCCAGCGAAAAGCGAGTTAAACCAGTAGTCGTGGAAGGTACTGATTCCATGCTGCTCGATGAGTCGTATTTCGCTAGGAGTTAACATCCTGACTTATTCACGGGCGAAAGGAAATCAAGTAAGCCATCGGCTTGGGGTCGGCTATCTCAAATGAGTATTCAAAGTTCGTTGACGCACTCCCGGTGAGTGCCTCGTTCTGTAGCGTCGGCGTGAAATCTTGAACACCATATGCGAGCACTCTTGCCTGAGCTGGCTCCCATGGAAGCGTCGCTTTGTATTTGAGGTGACCGACCGGATGACGAAACGGCATGAGATTAACGCCGTCAAAGTCATTCGGCTCAGACTCAGTCGCGTGCCACTCGAATTTTAGGGTAACGTCAAAATCGAACTCCGGTTTCATAAGCAGCCGTGACAAGACGCGGATCACCTTTTGATGTGACAGATCTCGCAGAATCTCTGTTTGTAGCGGCTTCCCATTAAGATTGTTGGTGGCTTTGAGCTTCATTTGCTCGACTTTCATCGCCGGGCTGCCTGTTATCACAAAAACCAGCCCATCGGAAGCCTCTTTACCTACTACCCTTCCTTTGCGCCGATACTCACCCTTATAAGTCTGCGTTTTTGTTACGGAAACGGAATACTCCAGAAGATCGTACTGGTGCTTGGCATCGATATCATAAGCATCCTCATAGCAACCCTTGACGAGCTCGCGCATTGCCCAGTCTTCAACTGTTTCCGGTCCAGAGCTGGTAACTCGCACTTCTGCAATCGGTCTGACGGGTAACACGAGGTCGATTGCCGGAGATTTATCGTCATACCCGGTGGTGCTGTACGTGAACCGTCTTAAGCGCGCTTCAAACGGTGTTAGCAAATCGATCAAGTTAAAGGAATTATTGTGCGGTTCAATTGCCCCTTGACTTGCGGAGCCTGCAGCCATAATGTGTAATGCACCGCCCGAAGTTTCCAAGTAGTTGACGGTGCAGTGAAACGGCTCATGCTGGTGTCCGTGCAGGATGAAGTGAAATCCTTGCTTGTTGAGATATTGCAGCGCGAGCGGTCCATCGTGCATCCAGTCGTAAAAGCGGTTCACATCCTGATCGAGTGATTGAGGTGCGCTGATCGGATGGTGATGGAGCAAGGCGATCCGGACTGCATTAAGACATTCGCCCATCTTCTCTGGATTCTGTAGACATTGATTCAACAAATTGAATTGGGCCTGGCCGATCCGACCTTTATTCGCCATTAAACCGGGGTCATTGACACTGTTGAAAAGAAACAGCGCCGCCTTTCCCCAGCCCGCATCCTCGATAACCGGATTCGATGGATCAACTTCGGCAAATTCGTTTACAGCGCACCAGTCTTCATAGTTGCGCAATAGAGTCAGGCCATTAGCGCCGTCGAGCTGTTGGCTTACATCGTCCCTTAGTGTTCCTGACTCAGGCCGAATGAGTAGCTCAACCTCACGACTGATCCGAGCTAGCGCTCGAATCATCCACGAGCCCTTTGGGTTTAGTTGAATCTGAGCTGCCCGTTCAACGAGGCAGTCATGATTGCCCGGAACGCACAGGATCCGCCGGGCTCCGCTTGTTTTCTTCAGAGTGCCAAGATAATCGGACGCCATTTCAAAGCTTTTCTTGTCACCAAAGTTGGTGATATCGCCGGTGACGACAATTAGATCCGGCTTTAGCGTCGAAAGTATGTTGTTTAGGGCATTCAGTTTTTCTGGGCTGTGGCCGCCGGCCTCGACCTTCAACCCTAAGGCTTCTCCGACAGCGGAAGCAACCTTTTGTAGTATCGACTCCTCGTCGTTGTTCATATCCGGATGTCGAATATGAAGGTCTGAAATATGTGCAATGCGAAGCATGTTTTTGACACCTCCGGGTTTCTTATAAGGTTCTAAATCTCACATGGTTGAGGTTTTGAGCTAAGGTGGTTGGAAGCTGGCGAAGACGTGAGCGGGCCTCACGTGGTGTAGACAAACTGACTCCAGATGCTATGACTGTCGTCTCGCCCGGCCCCGGACTCACTTCCCGCAGCGAAGGAAAAGTACCCGTTAGCCGGCTCCTTGCGGTTTTGACATGCGACGGATACTCACTTCGGTTGTAAAGATTAACGGCATACACGCCGCGTGGCGTTAGTCGTGAGCGAACTAGCTCAGGCCACCGTCGATCCAGTAAGACCGGCTTCAGATCGGGTGAATTTGGAAGCCACATGTCATCAATAATCCCATCAAACCTATGCGCAGTTTTGCGCAGATATGCTTCACCATTCATTGCAACAACCTTCACATTGATTGAACCCAAGGCAAACTTTCGAAAAGCAAATCCGATAACTCTCCTGTCTCGTTCGACGCCGACAATGAGGGCATTCGGAAATAAGGTTCGGCATTGCCTAGCCACCGTACCGCCACCTAAGCCAAGTATCAGAATAGAGTCGATCCGGTCCGTGAGTAGTAAACTGCTGGTCTGCGCGTCCCAGCCCAACCCGGTAAAGACGTGCGCAGGATGGTAATAGCTATAAGTACCTTCGGGCGCTTTAAGCCGAACTGCCTTTCCATGATGCACTACGGTTAACGCGTTCATCTCGGTTTACGTTTCGAGGTCGGTCAAAACACTCATCCGCTTTGTCCGTTAATTAAACCTCGTCCTTTTTGGTTCTTTCTGTAGGTCGCTCAATTGCTTAAAACGAATACTAACACAATAACCAAATCAATCATTAGATGAACCAGTATGAATAAACCTATCACAGCGTGCTTGCTCTTAGACAGGAAAGTTACGCTACGCTGAGTAATTAGCTCAGCCCTGTTAAAGAACCGATTAATTTTGTCAGCAGAGGACTGAACCGGCTCAACCGATTCGATTTGAAGAATGGAAAGCTTCGGAAAAAGCCGCCAAACTGGCGGCCCTAAGTTGTTGATTCTATTGGAGGCGGCGATCGGAATCGAACCGATGAATAAAGCTTTTGCAGAGCTCTGCCTTACCACTTGGCTACGCCGCCTTAAACTGAAGCAGGCAGTTGGCGGAAGGCGGTCCGCAGTAATAAAACGTCACTGCCTACTGCCAACGGCGAACTGCCTACTTAAGGAATACTGGAGCGGGAGACGAGGGTCGAACTCGCGACTTCGACCTTGGCAAGGTCGCGCTCTACCACTGAGCTACTCCCGCTTGTGGCAAATGATAATTCTAGCGTTTGAAACCGAGTTGTCAAGTAAGTAACCGTCGCCCAATTTCAGCGGCCCACGTGTGAACACGGGCTGCAGTTGCAAAGACTCACCGGGAGTACGCCCTCACGAACGGGCTACAATATATGCCTACTGGACCGTAATATCCTTCAAAAAACTCCAGTCGCCGCTCCCACTCATTTTGACGTTACCGATACGCTTGTTGGCGACGACGATGTTCGCTGGATACCAGAGCGGAAGAAGCGGGAGATCATTGCTGACAACCTCCCACGTTTGGAGGTAATTGTACTTTGCGATGACCTTATCAGTTGCGTTTACCGCTTCATCAACCATCTTGTCAACTTGATCATTCCTATAGCGGCTTCGGTTGCAGCACGACACGCCACCGCCGGGGATCTTTGTAGAACTAAACAGATCGCGCAGGAAGATCGGGTCCTGATTGCCACCGATCCATACGCCTGTGAACATCTGAAACTGTCCCTGCGCAAGTTGCTGGCGAATAACGTTTACTTCAAGCGTTTCGATGCGAACATTCAGACCAACTTCGTTTAGTGAGCTTTGTATCACCTGCGAATACTGATTGACCATTGCGTTGCCGGCACCATACTTGAATACGATCGGTTCGTTGTTATAGCCGGCCTCTTGCAAGAGCTGTTTGGCTTTTGCAGGATCAAAGCTGTACGACGTTCCTGCGCTGTAAGCCCACGACTGTGCGGGCAGTATCGAACTTGCAACCTTGGCTTGATTCGAGAGAAGCTCGCTGACGATCTTCTGTCGGTCGACAGCGTAACCGATCGCCTGGCGGATTTTTGGGTTATTAAGCGGTGGAGATTGGGTATTAAACACCAGGTATTGAATATTCGAGCCGTCGAACTGATCGATCCTAAGATTTGCATTGCTGCCCAGAGCGTTGAGCATATCAGGCGGCAGATTTGACGGGTTCGGAGCAATGTCGACCCCACCGGACTGCAACTCGCTCTGAAGAGCCGTTGCATCGGTCACCGTCTTGATACGTAACTTACCCACCTTTGGAGCACCCTCCCAATATTCCGTGTTTGCATCGAGTTCGACAATGTTCTGAGACGCGTCAAAACTTGTAAACTTGAACGGACCCGAACCGACGGGGCGGTCTTTTTGCTGAGCGACCGAGCCGCTCGGTATGATCGGTATCGCGACTAGATTCGACAAAAGCTGGTTGCTCAGCGCGGGGCGAGTAACGGTGAAAATGACCGTTTTGGCATCTGGCGTATCGATCGAAGTGATGTGAGCAACCCGTTGTGTCTTCGGCTCCTCGCCAGGTTTCGCGGCGGTGTCACCGGCGGGCTTCTTAACGGCGTTCTTGTCTACCGGCACCGTATCAAAGAATGCACCCGCCTTGTACCCGTTTGACTTAAACAGCTCGTCGAAGGTGTATTTAATGTCCGCAGACGTAAGCGGGGCACCGTTGTGAAATTTGACACCATCATGCAGAACAAAGGTAAGGATCTTTCCATCGTCTGAGATCTTGATCTCTTTAGCGAGCTCACCGACGTATTCAAAGCTCTCATTTTTCTTTACGAGAGCATTGAAGATCAAATTTTTGACTCGCTCGGCTGAAGCGTCAGAAGCCGTCGACGTCAGAGTGTCAAAGGCGGTAAATTTCTCAGGAAGGGCAACAGTAACAGCATCGCCCGCCCGCCGACGGCAGGTTTGGGCCGAGGTCAAAAACGTCAATATTAATAAGATCAATAATAATTTGCGCATGGTTACGTCCTGTATTCGTTAACTAGCAGAGATTGTCCTTAAGTTCAGCGCTTGCGGCAGATAAACTCATTAGTTTTTCTTTATCAAACTGAGCCGGCAAACATAAGGCGGTTTTCAAACTCGCAATCCGGCGTAACGATCGATCGATACGCTCGGTTCCAATTTCGCCTGTTCGTGCCGCGGCGAGCACCGCTCTGTATCCGTCAATGATTCGCCCTTGATCGGCACAGATCGCCAGCATATCAACGCCTGCCGTAATGGCCATTTTACAGGCGTCGCCGATGCCGTAATTGTTTAGTATTGCACCCATTTCAAGATCGTCGGTGATCACAAGGCCGTCGAATCGAAGTTCATCGCGCAGAAGATCGGTAACAAATTTGCGGCTCAATGAGGACGGAATGAGTTTCCCATGTTTGTCGGCCTCCTGCAACCGCGACTTCGGAAAGCAAGCGTGAGCGACCATCACCGCTTTTGCCGATGGCAGCATCCTCTTGTACGGGTAGAGATCGACCTGTGCAAGCTCGTCTTCGCTTATGTCGACAACGGGCAGTTCCTCATGCGAGTCAACCTGCGAAGCTCCGAGGCCCGGAAAATGTTTCAAGCAGCCAATGATGCCTGCGCTCTGAAGCGACTCTAAAAAGGCCGACGCCAATTCGACGACCTGCTTTTTGTCGTGACCGAATGAGCGTGACTGCAACCCGTTTGAGTGCTTCTCGCGGACCTCATCGATCACATCGACAACGGGAGCAAAATCCATGTTAAAACCGAGCAGACGCAGGGTTTCACCGATGATCCGGGCAGACGTCGCTGCAAGTTCCGCCGTACCGAGTTGATTTGCAGCGGCCATTGGCGTCACTATCCGCCGCAGACGGTCAACGAGGCCGCCTTCCTGATCGATACTTAAAAATGGCTTGATCGGCAGAAAAGACGTCAGCGCATCGAGCAATGCACGCGTTTGTTCCGCCTCGCGGATGTTGCGCGCAAACAGACACACACCGCCGGGCGAGACCTCAGATAGTAGGGCTTCTGTTAATTCGTCAAATTCGGCCCCTGGAACACCAATAAAAAACAACTGGCCGATCTTTTGTTCAAGTGAAAGGGAATTGAGCTGTTCAAGTGGATCCATCCGTTCGATCTAAAGATTCTGAGTTTACCAGCCGCCCATGGTTTTATAAAGCGCGTTTCCTTTGTCATAATCGTCTAATCAATGAGCATGTGCCAGTACAAAATTAGGTTTATCAAGCTTTTGCATCTGATTACGATTTGCGGCGTCTTCGCCGTTTGCTCGCAGTTCTACGCTCAGGTGAATTGTACGGGCACTCAAGGGCTCCAGGCTCCGCGATGCAATGGCGATGAAGTTTCATCGGACGAGAAGGTTTTGCTTGAGCTCGTCAACAAATACCGAGTTGCGAATGGCCGTAGCGAACTGCGGTTGTCTAACCCATTGAGCATTGTGGCAAACCGCCGCATGCTAGACTTAAAACAAAATTTCAAGACCCTAACCCATAGCTGGAGCAACTGCAAATACGACATTAACGATCAAAAAACGTGGCCATGCGTAACCGATTCACCCCAGAGATTGAGATCGGGTTACGACGGCCAGGGTTACGAAACGCTCTTTCGAACGGCAATGGGACGAGCTTTACCGATTCCCGCCCTCGATGCCTGGAAAAAGAGCACTCTGCATAACTCGATTATCCTCAACCTAAGTATTTTCAAGGACGTGGAGTGGGACGAAATGGGCGTCGCGATCGACGGTCAATTTGCGGCGTTGTGGTTCGGTACGACGGGGAAGGCGACAAAACGACCGGACTCGCCGATGGCCGGACTCGGTGTTTCATACGAACAGGCCGTAAAAGGTCTGAGTAAGTTGCTCACCATAGACCAGTCTTCTTCAACGATTGAAAGTAACCGGTGGCAGGGATTTTCGCCCGACAGAAAGATCAAGCTCGAAGTTTTTGGCACAAGAAAAGAACTTACGGAGGCAAATATTGGTGTATCGATCAAACTCGAGCCCGATCAGACGCTGGCGCCGAAGAACAAACTCGCCGTCCTCACGTTGCTAACGAACATCTTTCCGGAATGGACGGATCGCAATGAGTGGTTTGAGGGTGCGTTGGCCGCGATCCTGGCTGAGAGGTCGGCAACTAGAACAAAAATCGTAAGAAAGATCGGCGTCGCGTTGCAAGCAGACGGTCAAAGCGCGGTAAAACTGGTTATCAAACACGAAGAAAAGCCAACATACGTCGAGATCTCCTAAACTATTTTACCTTTTATCTCTCTAAGCAGTTGTATTGACTCATCAGCCGTCAGGTCCTCGATCGCGATATTTCGCAACTCGTCTATGGCGTTTTCGTTTGTCACGGCGAACAGAGAGAATTGAGCCGCGAGGCTGCCCGCCGCGGCCTTGGCCAAACCCTTTTTCGTCTCGTCGGCAAAAACCGCAAGTTCATATTTCTCGAGTTTCTCAAGCACACTTTGTGAGCGCTCGATCACCGAGACAGGTAAACCCGCGAGTTTTGCAACCGCAATACCATAAGATTTCGACGCTTTGCCTGGCTGTAATTTATGCAGAAAAACAACTTCGCCGTCCTTTTCGGTTGCCGTTATCTGATAGTTTTTCGCGCCCGGCAGGTTTTCCGCAAGTTCGGTCAGTTCGTGATAGTGCGTGGCGAAGAGCGTCTTGGCAGAATGTTCGGCTGAGTTGTGAAGATACTCAGCTACGGCCCAGGCGATCGAGAGTCCGTCGAAGGTCGAGGTCCCGCGACCTATTTCATCCAGCAAGATCAGACTTTTCGGTGTAGCGTTGTGCAAGATCGTGGCGGTCTCGGTCATCTCGACCATAAAGGTCGAGCGTCCCGACGCCAGATCATCGGATGCCCCAACGCGGGTCCAAATTCGATCGAGGATCGGCAATCTTGCGGAAACAGCGGGCACGAAAGAGCCGATCTGCCCGAGGATCTGTATGATCGCCGTTTGGCGCAGAATTGTCGATTTTCCGCCCATGTTCGCACCGGTTATCACCAATAGTCGGTCGGTCGAGTTGTTAAGGACTATATCATTTGGAATGAATGAGTTACCAAGACTAATCTCAACCACTGGATGACGGCCGCTCTTTATCTCGATCTCGTCGCCGTCATGCAGAACCGGACAAACGTAATTCCTGCTTGTTGCGACTTCTGCAAACGAGCATAAACAATCGAGTGTCGCTATCGCGCGAGCCGTAGACTGCAGCTTGCGGGTTTCGGCGCGCACACGCTCGCGTACCCCTTCGAATAGCTCAGCCTCAAGTTGAATTATCCTATCTTCGGCTCCGCGAACCTTTTGCTCCCATTCTTTCAACTGGGGCGTCGTGTAACGCTCAGCATTTGCGAGCGTCTGACGGCGTTCATAATCGTCCGGGACACGGGAAACATTGCCCTTAGAGACTTCGATGTAGTAGCCAAAGACGTTGTTGAAGCGAACTTTGAGGTTACTAATCCCCGTACGGGTTCGCTCGGTCTCTTCAAAGCTCGCGATGGTTTGCTTGGCCGACGTAGAGACTGAGCGCAATTCGTCGAGCTCAGCGTTGAACCCGTCACGGATAACGCGGCCGTCGTTCAAGTTCACCGGCGGTTCGTCGCTTATCGCCTCATCGATCAGTTGCCGAATCTCGGGAAGCTCAAAGATATTCTCAGCCAGGACCTGCAAGAGCAACGATCTGGATCCCGATAAAGCATCGATTATGTGGGGTGACTGTTTGATCGAACCGCTGAGAGCGTTCAAGTCGCGTGGAGTTGCCGTCCCTAAATTCAAGCGCCCGATCAGTCGCTCAAGATCGGCTACCGCTTTTAGCAAAAAGCTCAACCTTTCGCGCAAAACGCTGTCGGTAAGCTCGGTGACAGCATTTTGTCGGGCCTGGATCTCAGTTCGCTTTATCAAGGGCTTTGCCATCCATTGTCTTAGCAACCGAGCCCCCATGCCTGTCACGGTTTCATCCATCACGCTGAAGAGCGTGTTTGCCGACGTGGTCCCGCGCGACTCAAAAACCTCAAGGTTGCGCAAGGTAAGGTTATCAAGCATCAGGTGATCTGCGGTCTCAAAGTACTTTATCTCTGAAATATGTTCGGCCGCAGCCTGTTGAGTTTGTCGGGCGTAAATGAGACACGCCCCGGCCGCAACTATCGCCGCGCTTTTGCCATCAAGACCAAATCCGCCGAGGTCCGCAACCTTGAGTTGTTTTTTTAGAAGCCGCGAGGCTTCCTTTTGCTCAAAATCCGTAGCGTTCAGAGGCGTAAGGGTCACCGGTGATGACTCAGAAACCCGACTCGAGTCGGTAAACAAGGCAGAAGTAGCTGATTCCCCTGCTCGAAACTCGCCTGTAACCAGGCTCTCGATCGACGGCGGATACAAAAGTTCACGCGGGGAATAGATGCCGATCTCATCACATATCCTCTGCCAGGCGTTGGTACCGAGAGTCTCGGTCGCAAAGAACTGCCCGGATGAGATCTCAAGAAACGCGGCTCCGAAATGGTCGTCTTTGCCGTAAACAGCAGCGAGATAAACCGATTCCTTTGGCTCAACAAGGAGTGAGTCGATAGCCGTTCCGGGCGTAACAACCCGCACAACCTCACGGCGGACAAGCTTTACGCCTTTTGAAGGGGTTTCGGTTTGCTCGCAAATGGCGACACGATAGCCTTTGCGTACCAAACGGGCGATATAATTTGCGGCTGCATGATATGGAACGCCGCACATCGGTATCGGATTTGGACCGTCCTTTTGCCGGGCCGTAAGGGTGATGTCGAGTTCGCGAGAGCCAACTAGCGCATCTTCGTTAAACATCTCATAGAAATCGCCAAGCCGGAAGAAAAGTATGGTTCCGGGATATTGCTTTTTGATCTCGAGATATTGCCGAAGCATCGGCGTTGCGGTTTCCATGTGGCGTTGTTCAAAAGTTTAGCAAAAAGCCTTTAGTTTCAGAAAACTTAGGTTTCAAAATACCCATGGCTTTGTTATCATATCCGTTTGCAAGTTGGGGTTTTAGGAGTGGTTATGAGGAATTATAGATTTGTCCTTGCACTGTTTTTTGTCTTTGCGTTTTGGGTCACGTCAACGGCCCAAGACACGCAGGTTCCGCCCGACAGTTTGGTTGCAGGCTTGCAAACAAAAAGCGATCGATATCGCATCGGCTTTCAGGATATTCTTGAGATACAGGTGTTTCAACACCCAAACCTAAACCAACGGATCGCGGTCAGCCCAAACGGCACGATAATGCTCTTTAGGCTCGATAGACCTTTGATCGCGGTGTGCAAGACCGAGCGCGAATTGGCCGGTGAGATCGCGAATGCTTACAAAGCGAGGTTTATTCGTGATCCGCAGGTCAACGTGGTTGTCTCGGAACAGCGATCGCAATCCGTCGCGGTCATCGGCGCGGTCGAAAAACCCGGCACGTATTTTATCAATCGGCGTTACCATCTGCTCGAAATGCTCGCAATGGCGGGTGGGCCGAATAAAGAATCTGGCACGCGAATTCTCGTCGCCCGAACGGGCAGCGCCTCGCAATGTCGCGACAAGGGCGACCAAACAGATGGCGACCAGGTCGCTGTGATGGATTTTAAGATTCGTGATGTTCAACAGGGCAAACAGACGTTGTGGATGGAGCCGGGCGACGTCGTGTCGTTGTTAAAAGCCGACATCATTTACGTTTACGGCAATGTCAACAAGCAGGGAACCATCGAGGTTCGCGAGCCAATTACCCTGACACAAGCGCTCGTGTCCGCCGAGGGCCTGAAGGCCGCAGCTAAAAAAGATAAGATTCGGATCCTGAGACAGATCGACGGGAAAGCCGATCGCGAGGAGCTTGTCTACAACCTCAACGACATTGATAAAGGAAAAGTAAGGGACCCGTTCCTTGAACCCAACGATATCGTTGCCGTGTCCGAGGACAAGATGAAGTCGATTCTTTACGGCTTAGCAAATTCCATCAAGAGTTCGGTTCCGAGCGCGGTTTATCGTTTGCCATAAATTTTTATGAAAGAAACTCGTGAGATTGTCAAAACTCCTTTGAGCGACACGTCCGATATCGAGCAGGCATTCGATTCACACGCAGTTGCCGGGACAAGATATCCGTCCTACCGATATGCCCAATCGGAAAGTTCGCCAATGTTGGATTATTGGCGGGCGATCCGCAAGAGGCTGTGGCTCGTGATCGGGATTGCCGTGCTTGCGACGATCCTATCGGCCATTTACATGGCGAAAAAACCAAGTATCTATCAGGCCACGGCACGAGTCCAGGTTGATAACGAACAGGTCAACCCCGACCTGGTGACCAGTGATCGCCAGCGTCCGATTTCGAATCCTGACCCATCTTATTTCAATACACAGTTGCAGCTTTTGTGGAGCGATTCGCTTTTGCGCCGTGTTATCAAGGAGAAGAATCTCGAAACGAACCCGGAGTTTATCTTGGCCAAAGCCGATGGCACATCGACGTTGCGTTCTATCTTAAGATCGATCGGTCTTGCGACAGATGATAAGAGAACTAGTGGCTCAGCAGCAGAGTATGCCTCGGATTCCTCACTCGCAACGTCTGAAGAGATCGCTGAGGCTCAACGTCTCGCGCCATTTGTTGAGGTAATACAGAGATCATTAGACATCGACCCAGTGCGTGAATCGAGAGCGACAACGAAAGATACGCGGCTTATCTCGATCTCGTTTCGCCATACCAGCCCTGAGCTTGCTGCGTATGTCGTCAATTCGATAGCCGAGACTTTCACTCTGGTCAATCAGGAAAAGCGCTCGGGAACAAATCGTAAGACAAATGATTTTTTGCAGGAGCGCATCGCGACCCTGCAGTCAGACATCCAGGCAGACGAACAAAAGCTGCTTTCCTTTACGCAAGGTGCCGGAATTCTGAAGACGGGTGACGGCGAACAGACGATTGTCATTGATCGTCTGTCCGGCCTGAATAAGGCTCTGCTCGAAGCGGAAAATGAGCGTAAAACCGCCGAGGCAAATTTCTTGGCGGTTAGTAACTCGCCCGATAAGATCAAGGCGATCGCTGAGGCCGAGATCACCCAATTCACACAAGCCCAAGAGAACAACATTCGATCGCTGCAAACCGACACCATAAAGAAGATCAACGACCTGAGAAATCTCAGGATCGACAAACAGCAGCTATTTACCGAAGGGGCTCCGGAACTGGAACAGATCGACAGACAAATCAAGAGCTACGAGGACAATGTCGATAAGGCGGTCGCAGCGTATCACACTCAGCTTGAGGCTTTCCGTAAGCGGGCGACAACGATGACGCTCGAGAATCTGCGCACAAAATATTTAGCGGCGAAGGCCAACGAGGAAAAGATCCGCGTCGATTTTAATAAGCAATTCAACGAAGCTCAAGGGCAAAACCAGAGCGCCGTCAGCATTAAACTGCTCCAACAAAACATCGAAACAAACAAAGGTTTTTTGGAGAATCTCCGCAAGCAGGTAAGTGGTAACGACGTTGCGGCTCAGGGCACCGATAACAATATCAGTGTCACCGAGATAGCGATACCACCTGACACACCCGTGGCACCACGACGGCTCATGACGGTTTTGGCCGTGATGTTCCTGTCGACGTTGTTCGGAATGGGACTGGCCCTTGTCCTCGAATATCTTGATGACACGATCCGTACGACCGACGAGATCGAGAATTATTTGCAATTGCCGGCCCTCGCCGCAATACCGGCGATCGATTCGGTACCTAAACGCAAACTTTTGCTTGTCGGCACCGGAGGAGGAGAATCGGACGAAACACCCGAATCGCCGTTGTTGATCTCTGCTGACACGCGCTCATCGCTCGCCGAAGCTTACCGACACTTGAGAACGTCGATCTTGCTTTCGACCGCGGGCCATGCTCCAAAGTCGCTTCTGATCACCTCTAGCTTGCCGTCCGAAGGCAAAACGACGACGGCTGCAAACACGTCTATCATCCTCGCTCAGACAGGAGCGCGGGTATTGATGATCGACGCGGATATGCGACGCCCGCGATTGCACCAGATCTTTGGCATAGCGAATGGCCGTGGTCTCAGTACATTACTTGCGAGCGAACTCACTGACAACGATATTTCGAACGCGATCCAGCAAGACGAAAAGACCAAACTCTTTTTGTTGCCATCCGGCCCCATACCGCCGAATCCTTCTGAATTGATCGGCTCCGAGCAGATGGCTTCGCTGATGAGCGTGCTTCAAAAGAAATACACGCATGTCGTCGTTGATTCGCCACCCATAGCATCTTTCACCGATGGCGTTTTGATCGCGTCAATGGTCGATGGCGTGATCTTGGTCGTTCATGCCGGCAAGAGCTCTCGACAGGTCGTACGGCGCTCTCGACAATTGCTTCAAGAGATCGGAGCAAAGATCTTCGGCGTGGTGTTGAATAATGTAAATCTCAACACAAAGGATAACTATTACTATTATCAGAGCTATTATCACCGCAGTAACTACTCCGCAGGTGATGAACAGTAGCATACGGCTGCGTTCTAATTGGTTGCCCGCCTCAGCCGTAGCAACAATATACAAGAAGTGTGTTTGGTCATAGATGAAAAAGGCGCTCATTACAGGCATCACAGGACAGGACGGAAGTTATCTCGCCGAAATACTCCTGGAGAAGGATTACGAGGTTCACGGGATTATCCGCCGGTCGAGCTCGTTTAATACAGCGAGGATCGATCATCTTTACAAAGACGCTGAGATATATGGCAAGCGGCTCTTTTTGCATCACGGCGATGTGATCGACCCGAGCAATCTAAATCGTCTGCTCGATACGATCGAACCCGACGAAATTTACAACCTTGCGGCTCAAAGTCATGTAAAAGTTTCGTTCGAGATTCCGGACTACACGGCGCAGGTCGATGCACTTGGCGCGTTGAGATTTCTCGATGCGATCCGCGAGACCGGCTTGCGACAGGTCAAATTTTATCAGGCATCGACATCGGAGCTTTTTGGCAAGGTTGTCGAGTCGCCGCAAAAAGAGACTACGCCGTTCTATCCGCGTTCGCCTTACGGAGTCTCGAAGCTTTTCGCCTACTGGGCGATCGTTAACTATCGCGAGGCGTATGATATTTTCGCTTGCAACGGGATCCTCTTTAATCACGAATCGCCGAGACGCGGCAATACGTTCGTGACAAAGAAGATAACCCGCGGCATTGCTCAGATCCTTTTAGGAAAAGCAAAGAACATTCGGCTCGGCAATCTCGATCCGTGCCGCGACTGGGGCTTTGCTCCTGAGTATTGCGAGGGCATGTGGCAAATTTTGCAGCACCAGACAGCCGAAGATTTTGTCCTGGCGACGGGTGAAACTCACTCGGTTCGCGAATTCGCAACTGAAGCGTTTAGAAATATCGGCGTCGAGATCGGATGGAGCGGCAAAAGCGCTGAGGAAAAGGGTATCGTTGAAAGTGTCGACGCCTCGATCCTTGCAGACAAGTTTGGCCTCAGCGGAACAAGTTTTTCCGCTGGTGACGTTGTCGTCGAGATCGATCCTTACTATTACCGGCCGACGGAGGTCGATTATCTCATAGGCGATTCAACCAAAGCCGCGACCATGCTCGGCTGGAGGGCGAAAACCGGGTTCAAGGAACTTGTTAAGATAATGATCGAAGCCGAGATCGACAATGCTAAGGCCGAGCCGTCGATGTATTGACGATAGTTCACGTGCTAGAATTTTTGTTTTGAGTTATGACTGATCAGAAGCGAGTATTGGTGACCGGTGCCGGTGGATTCATTGGAACTCACCTTGTCGAGTTTTTAAAGAACAAGGGCTATTGGGTGCGAGGCGTCGACATCAAACGGCCGGAGTTTAGTGAGACCGCGGCTGACGATTTTCAACTGCTCGATTTGCGGCGTTGCGAAAATTGTCTTGCCGCCACAAAAGAGGTCGATCATGTTTACGCGCTAGCTGCTGACATGGGTGGCATGGGCTTTATCTCGGGCAATCACTCGCAGATACTGCACAACAATACGCTGATAAATTTTCACACACTTGATGCGGCGCGAGAGAATGGCGTATCTCGTTACCTCTACACCAGTTCGGCGTGCATTTATCCGGAGCATCTTCAAGAGGACACGAACGTCACGCCGCTTAGAGAGGAAGACGCTTATCCCGCATATCCGCAGGATGCATACGGTTGGGAAAAGCTGATCTCCGAACGCCTCTGCATGCACTACATGGAGGATCACGGCATCGTGACAAGGACCGTCAGATTCCATAACATCTTTGGCGAGAAGGGAACCTGGCAAGGCGGTCGCGAAAAGGCTCCTGCCGCTATTTGTCGCAAGATCGCCGCGGCAAAACTCTCGGGTAGCAACGAGATCGAGATCTGGGGTGACGGTGAGCAAACTCGCTCGTTCTGCTATATCGATGACTGCGTCGAGGGCATTTATCGACTGATGTATTCTGATTTTGGCGAACCTTTGAATCTCGGACAAGACCGCATGCTCTCGATCAACGAGCTTGCCGACATTATCGCGGATATAGCAGATATTGAGATCGTAAAGAAACACGTCGATGGCCCGCAGGGCGTTCGCGGACGCAATTCGGATAACTCCAAACTGCGTGAAGTCCTTCAATGGGAACCGCAAGTTTCATTAGAAGAAGGATTGAGGAAGACTTACGATTGGATCGAAACACAGGTAAGAGCGACAAGGAAACCGGTCTCTGACCCAATCGCCGACGCTGCGATCAGATAACCTACTAAAACAACTAACAAACGCGGAGATACTTGAGTGATAAACCGAATTTCAGTGATCGGCCTTGGCAAGCTCGGTGCAAGCATGGCCGCTGTTTTTGCCGGTCGAGGTTTTGAGGTGATCGGCGTTGATGTCAATCAGCGTTCGGTCGATCTCGTCAATCTGGGACGCGCACCGGTTCAGGAAACCGGTCTCGATGATTTGATCGCCGGCAATAAAGACCGTCTGCGCGCAACTCTCAATCATGAAGAGGCGATCTTGAATTCGGATATGACGTTTGTCATCGTGCCGACGCCGAGCGATGAACGCGGAGCGTTTTCGCTGCAATATTCGGAATGGGCATTTACAGAGATAGGGAAAGCACTGGCAAAAAAGCCGGGCTATCACAATGTGATAATGACCAGCACCGTTTTGCCCGGTTCGACGCGCGAATATTTGTTGCCGGTATTGGAAAAAGCTTCGCGTAAGCAGGTCGGCCGCGACATAGGTTTGTGCTACAGCCCCGAGTTTATTGCCTTGGGAAGTATTATTCATAACTTCCTAAACCCAGACTTCACGCTCATCGGCGAGTTCGACGAAACATGTGGCCGTCAGCTCGAAGAATTTTACGAGAAAGTCGTTGAAAATGGAGCTCCGAGCGCGAGGATGAGTCTTGAAAATGCCGAGCTAACAAAGATCTCGGTCAATACCTACGTCACAACAAAGATCACGTTTGCGAATATGCTGGCCGGGATCTGCGAGAAATTGCCGGGCGGCGATATTGATGTTGTAACTAACGCTCTCGGACTTGATTCGAGGATCGGCCGCAAGTATCTTACCGGCTCGATCGGTTATGGAGGTCCATGTTTTCCCCGCGATAATGTCGCGCTTTCCTTCATCGCCAACGAGCTGGGTGTTGCGGCTTCGCTTGCAGAAACAACCGATGCGCTGAACCGCTCGATCGCGGAAAAGGTTTCGGCGCGCATACTGCCGATGCTCCGGCCCGGAGCGACAGTGGCTGTGCTCGGCCTTTCGTATAAACCCTTTTCACACGTGACCGAAGAGTCGCAAGGTCTTTACATTGCTCAACAACTTTCTAGAAACGGAGTCAGAGTTGTGACTTTTGATCCGATGTCGAACGAGATGGAACTCGAGGAGATTCGCCGACACTTTGTGGTGCTTGATTCGATTTCCGATTGCATCGCCCAAAGCGATGCAGTATTGATCACCACGCCCGATCCGATCTTTGAAACGCTAACATCCGACGATTTTAAGAACGACCGTGCCGAAATTCTTGTCGTAGATTTTTGGCGCCTTCTGAAGACTAAACTCGCTGGTCAGCCAAATATTCGTTACGTTGGAATTGGGATAGGCGATAACGATGAAGCAAATGCCGCCCGACTCAAAAAACTCTGGACAGGCGGAGAAGATTCTACTCACACCGTAATTAAATGAGTAGCGAGCCAGTCCGCATCGAGGTTGTCGCCGCAGTCCACAACCGCAAACAGATCACTCTACAATGTCTCAAAAGCCTCTCACGCTTAAACATTGACGGCTTGGCAGTTCATTCGGTAATCGTCGATGACGGATCGACCGACGGCACGTCCGAGGCCATTCGAGCAGAGTTCCCTGAGGTTGAGATCGTTCAGGGCGACGGAAGTTTGTGGTACACGGAGGGGACGAACGTCGGCGTGCGCGCAGCATTGAAACATGATCCTGATTATGTCTTGATGATCAACGACGACTCGGTCTTTGACGGTGACTTTTTGAAGTACATGGCCGAAACGGCAGAGAGGCATCCGCGATCGGTTGTCGGATCGCTTTTGCTTCTTTGGGATCAGCCGCACAAACTGTTTCAGGTAGCACCTGTGTGGAACACCTGGCTCGGTGGATGGCAGCATTGGTATTCACAGACTGTGTGGACGGTGCCCGATCGACCGTGGAAAGTTGATTTGATCGTCGGGAACTGCGTGCTTGTTCCTGTCGACGCATTTCGCGAGGCCGGGTTAATGAACTCGAAACGGTATCCGAATTTTGGCGACGCGGAATTTACGCCTAGACTTAAGCGACTGGGCTGGCAACTTCTGATCGAGCCAAGGGCGCATGTTTTTTGCCAGCCAAATGCCGTCCCAACCAGAATTCGTACAATGGGTCTGAGAAAGATGCTTTCGGCATTATTTGTTGAGCTAGGGCAGAACTCAAACCTGCGGCGAAGGTTTTATGCGAACATTGACGGCGCGCCAACAAAGCTCGCGGGCGTCGCAGCTTTCTTTGTGTTTCTGGCGCGTATCATCGTCGGCAAGAATCATGAGAAGGATGCATGGGTACAAAAACAAAGCGAAGATCCGCTGACCAAGACCTTTGCATCCGCGATTGTCAATGAGTGAATCAAGACGCAAGTTGATCTTCTTTTGGCCCTATGTCGAATGGGGCGGAGCGCAGATCTATGTTCTTGCGATTGTAAAAGAAGCACTCCCAAATTGGAATGTAACTGTCGTTTTGCCCCGTGCCTCGTCTGCAGAGTTGATCGGGTTTATTGAACAGGCAGGAGCCCAGATCGAATTTCTGGATTTTCAGGCGGACCTTGCCGAGGCGCAAACGATAAGGCGCAAACTGCAGCGGCATGTCCGACGCGTCACCGTCGAAATTGCCAGTTTTCGATATCTGCTACGTCACCGGTTGCGCGATAGCATATTACATATTGACTTTCCGCCATGGCAGTCATGGATATTTTTTGCGGCGCTTAGCCTGCGCGGTGCGAACGTGTTTATGACAATGCACAACGCCCTGCCAAACAAACCCGCATGGCGTGTCCCGATATGGAAAATGCGACTCCAATTTGTATCGCGATTGCGTGGCTTTCATATCCTCACGTCGAACAAAGATACAAAGGACCGCTTGCGTGGTTGGGTCGAAAGCAAGTTTTGGGAGAACATCAAAGTTACATATACCTGTGTAAATCCGCCTGAGATACAGCGGGTTCTGACGTCATCATTCAGTAAGAACGAAGTCCGCGAGAAGCATGGTATTGGCGCCTCGAGTTTTGTCGTGCTCTGCGTGGGGCAGTTTGTCGACCGTAAAGGCCGTTGGGTTTTTCTCGAAGCCGCAAAGATCGTCGCCGCGGATCACAGGGACGTGGAATTTGTCTGGCTTGCGCCAAAACTCCCGTCCGAGATCGAGCAGGCTCGCATCGACAGCTATAACCTGGATGCCAGATTCCGCATTGTGCTATCCGAGAGCGTGGGTTCGACACACGAAGATGTCCTACGTTTTTTTCGGATTGCGGACACGTTCGCTCTCCCAAGCTTTGTCGAAGGATTGCCGATCGCACTCCTTGAGGCGATGGCGCTAGAGGTCCCGAGTATCTCAACAAACGTCTACGCAATTCCCGAGGCATGCAAACACATGGAAACCGGCATCATTATCGACGCGGGCGACGCTCGTACTCTGGCCGATGCTGTTGTTCAACTCAAACTTGACGCCCAGCTCAGGGCGCGTTTGGCAAAACACGGGAGTTCGTTTGTACTTGCGAACTTCGATGAACGTGTGGCGTCGTCGATAGCGCTCGCCGCATATGAGGGGTGTTTTCAAGATGGCGGCTGATCAGCGCGACGGACAAGGACGGCTCGCCAAAAATACTATTTTCAGCATGATCGGGTGGTTCTTTCCGCTCGTTCTCGGTTTCGTAGCAACGCCCGTCCTCGTCACGGGTCTCGGCCCCGAGCAATACGGTATTCTTGCCGTTATTCTGGGCTTCTTGAGCTATTCCTTTACATTCGGCACGGGGAAGGTGGTCGCAAAGTTCATACCCGAATACCGGGCGGCCGGTGAATACGGCAAACTGTCGGAGGTTGTTTCTGCGACCTTAGTGTTCAGTCTTGTGATCGGGCTCATAGGTTCGATCGCGATCGCCGTGTTGGCGAACTATATCGTGTCGAACATCCTGCTGATACCAACTGAATCGCAGGACGCGGCTTCAAAAGCCTTTTATTTTGCGAGTGCGACCGGTCTTGCGTTGATGATCGGTCAGGCATTTCAGTATCTGTTGCAAGGGCTGCATCGGTTTGGTTCTTACGTCCTTCTGACAAATCTGAATGGGGTGTTGTTGGCGGCCGGTAACATCACTCTCGTACTCAACGGATTCGGCATCGTAGCCATCATGGCGTGGAGCTTTTTCGTCGCAGCCTTGATAGGAGTGCTTTTCTTTGTGAATGCGAGGAGAGCACTTCCCGAGCTTAAGGTCGATTTTCGGGTTAACAAGGCGGTGCTCAGAGAGGTCGCTAAGTATGGCTCGAACATTATTCTCTTCCAGATCTTTGCAAACATCCTGTATATCTTCGAACGCGCATGGGTTACTCGAAAATTTGGGCCGCAGGCGTTGACTTACTACGCTGTCCCGATGCTGCTGGCAATTTATATGCACGGCATTGTTGCCAGTTTTGCTCAAGCGATCTTTCCTCGAGTGAACGAGTTGCTTAACGATCGGGTGGGCCTGACCAGACTTTATCAGCGAGCGACAAAGATCGTGCTTGCGGTTGTAGCGTTCATCGGCGCTTCTTATGTTATTGCAGGAAAAGTGTTCCTTTCGCTTTGGGTCAGCGCGGAGTTTTCGACTAACGCGTATGACCTGCTGGTCATTCATTCGGTCACATTCGCGTTGCTCGCGATCGGGATAATGCCACTCCAGATCGCCGAGGCATTCAGATTTTCGAGGCTCACGGTGGTCATTACATTTAGTTGGATGCTTATTGGCGTTCCGCTAATGATACTATCGGCTGATGTATGGGAGAGCGAGGGGATCGGAATATCGCGATTGGCGGTTGTTGTTTTAACATTTCCCTTAATACTCTATGTCGAAAAGAGGTTTCTTGGTCAGGTGTTTTCTCAATTTTGGCTGGCGGCGCTTGCCCGGATCTGCCTCGCAACTGTTGCGTTCAGTTTTGTGGGATATCAGATTTTTCTGCGGTTTCCCGGAGGGTGGTTAACATTATTTGTTGGCATCACGGTCTGTGGCCTCCTCTACGCCGGACTCTTGTTTTTGACGGGATATTTTACGCGGGCTGACAAGGACATGATTCGGGATTTATTTGCGCGCGGGCGGTGGTTCAGTTCGGCCGCTGACTCTTAGGGATGAATAGTAGTTTTATGCTAGTACAACGGCTGGAGTTGATCGAACAACTCTGCGCGGGGAAAAAGGTGCTCCACCTCGGATGCACAAATTACCCGTACACACTCGATGCGATCGAGAACAACATGCTCCTACACTTTTCACTCGAAAAGATCGCGTCTGAGATCTGCGGATTTGATTACGACCAAGACGGCCTCGACCTTCTCTCGGCGCACGGATCGACCAATTTACACAGGGCGGATCTGGAAAACCTCGGCGATGTTGCTGTCGACGAAACATTTGACGTGATAGTGGCTGGCGAGATGATCGAGCACCTGAACAACCCGGGTTTATTTCTAGACGGCATAAAACGCTTTATGACCGCAGATACGCGGCTCGTTCTTACGACGATAAACGCGTATTGCGGCATGCGCTTTCTGCAATACGGACTGCGTGGAAAAGGCGGTCGTAACGAGCCGGTCCATCCGGATCATGTCGCGTATTATTCGTATTCAACGCTAAGCTTATTGCTCAAAAGACATCGACTTAATGTCGAGAACTTTTACTTCTACGATATCGGCCTGGAACATCGCCCGCACAATCGGAAGCTCTGGAATCTGATAAACGACATATGCGTGCGCATCGCTCCCCAATGGGCGGATGGGATAATTGCGGTTTGTAAGATCTAACCGGCAGCTTTGGACGAATGACGTACCCGATCATCCCGGATCTCGTCAAAGATGCCCCGAAGCTGATATTCAACCTCCAGCGAACGCCTGACGATCGTATGCAGCACCAGGCCGACCGTGATCGCTAGCATTCCAGCTATCTCCAAGCCCACGGCAAGCACGGCCGACGGTAGCCCCGGCACAAGTCCCGTGTTCAGAAACTCATTGATCACTAACCCGCCCGGCAACAGCCCGAGCAACATCAACCCGAGACCGATCGCGCCAAAGAACGTCAACGGCTTGTAGTCGCGGAACAGACTAAAGATCATCGTCCCGATCAACATGCCGTCGCGCCAGATGCTTATCTTTGAACTGCTGCCATCAGGGCGCACGGTGAGGTTTACCGGTATCTCCAAGATCCGATAATTTCTCGCCAGGGACTTTATCGTCAATTCCGTTTCGATCTCAAAGCCGCCGCCGAAAAGCGGCAGCGTTCTTACGAATTTTCGATTAAACGCGCGATAGCCCGACAGAATATCCGTCAAACGAACTTTGAAAATCAAGTTGATCGTCCATAAGATCGCCTTGTTGCCGAAGAGATTCACCTTCCTAACTTCGCTTTCAGAGGCCGTGGCGAAGCGTGATCCGATAACCATGTCTGCTTCGTCGGCGAGTACAGGAGCGATCAGCTTCCGCACTTCATTTACCGGATAAGTGCTGTCGCCATCTATCATGACGTAAATATCGGCATCGATCTCGCGAAACATACGTTGGAGTACAAACCCCTTGCCTTGTCGCGTTTCCAGTCCGACCTTGACGCCGGCATTGCGTGCTATCTCAACCGTACGGTCATTGGAATTATTATCGTAAACATAGATCTGAGCCTCGGGCAGATGCTCTTTAAAATCGGCTATCACTTGACCGATCGTCAATTCTTCGTCGTAACAGGGAATTAGGACAGCTATACGCGGCTGCGCTGTGGCGACAGGCTGTGTGTTCTTCATAACAAAATTATTTCTGCGCGATGACCAAAATATTTTTTCCGATCGGCACATTTACGAGTGCCTCGATCCTTTTGAATATCGGCACAACCAGCCGGTCGTAAAGCTCGACGGCTCCGCCTCCCAAATGCTCGGAACCCATGAGTCGATACTTCACAAACCAAGGGATAACCCCGGCGAGATCGAAATAAGTTGACTCAATTATCTGAAAGCCGGCCGCCTTGCACTTTGACTCCAGTTCGGCCTTGCGATACCTACGAAAATGTCCAAGTTTGCGATCGAAGTTTCCGTACAATGCCTGTAGCGCGGGAACGAAAAGAACACACTTTCCACCCTGCGCCAGCGTTTCGCAGATCATCCCTAGCTCGGCTTGATCGTCCTCTATATGCTCGAGAACGTTGATGTAAATTATCGAGTCGGGAGGCGATGTTTCTGCGACCTTATTTCTGACCTCGGCAAATGTCGAGTTGTACGTATCGATGCGGGTGCGATGACCATTGACTGGAATATTGGCAACCAACTGCGTGTACATATCCGAAGGCTCGATAAGGCAAAGCGACTCGGGCTTTTTCTCTAGTAGCAATTTCGAAAACGAACCCGTGCCAGCCCCGACTTCAACGAAGTGCTTTCCTAAATATGGAGCAAAAAGCTCTAGTATCCATCGATGATAGTTCTCGGCAAAATCCATCGCCTCGAGGTCTTTGCCGATGTATACAACTTTAGCGGGTTTCATTCGATTGCGAATCGAGGAGCGTTTCGGCCGTAAAAGACTGGTCGACAAACCTGTTACAAACCGCCTAACTTTCGAAACAGCCTGATGTTGCCAGATTCGTAAAAGGGCTGTGGTTCGAAGGTTTTCCTCAAAATAGCCTCAACAGCGTCGTCTCGACCGTAAAGCAACATGGTGTCTATTTTGCCAGAACCGTTCGACAAACAGAAATCCAGGTTTCTGAGGTCGGTCCCGAAGTCTTCGAGCGGATTTTGCGCGTACAGAACATTCGACGCGGTCAGACGCTGATTAAATTCTCGGTTTCCCGCGTCACTCATAAGGATCGAAAAAAGGTTGTAACCCATCGCATAGTTGTCGACGATAACAAGATTTCTCCCCGTCCCGATATAGTTGATCATCTGTGGCACCGGAAACGAGTGAAACCGCAGTCTGTCCCTTAAGATCACCGTCGAGGCAATCTTTTGCCCGTCGGGGATCTCGCGACCGGCCTCGACAAAGCCGCGCGTCTCTTCGTTGCTACTGAACGCATATTCCCACATCACGGCCGTTTGAAAGATCAGAACGAACATCAGTGAGCCTTGAGCAAGGAGCTTGAATTTCCCGGCGCTAAATGCGAACAGAGGAACAAAAAAAATGACCGCAGCTATCGCTAGACGCTGGCGTAGCAGTCCGCCGGCAACGTTAAAGGAGTATTCCGGGCCGAACAGTACGACAAGTGTCGCACCTGCGGCAAGCAATACAAACGGAAGTTTCTCTGAGAACAGTCCTCGTCGCCCATCTGATGTCAGAAGCGTTGCGACAAGAAGCAATGTTACGGCGGCCAGGATCCACAACGCAGGCGAGAAAAGCGCGAAGTACGGCGAATCGAAATCAGTAAGGGGCATGGTTTTTCGGCTGAGAAGCACAAACGGATCGATCGAGACGAGATGATCAAACCAGCTTCGAAGCGCGTACGGGTCGGACATCGAACTCCAAAAGGGGGAAAGCCCGCCGCCACTGTCACCTATCTGCGTCTTAAAGAGCAGGAAAAGCACTGACGCTGCAAACATTGCCGGCGCAGTCCAGAGCAGCGCGCTTTTCCGTGACTCGTTCCTTGCAGAAATAGCGAGTACAAGAATGCTCCCCGTGATTAGAAGAAAGCCGACCAGATGAGTGAAAAAGATAAATGTTACCAGGAGAAAAATGACGAAACTCCGCACGGCATTCATTTCGTTTCGCCACCGCCAAAATAGACCCAAGGTAAACGCGAAACCCGCGAGGCCAAACATAAAATTAAATGTTCCCAGCATCCAGAACCAGTTAAAGGAGCATGCGGAGCCGATCAGAAAGGCTGTCGTCTGGCTCTCGGGACCAACGACTTGCCGTCTGAGCCACAATACGCTGAGCGGGACGAGGACAAACGCGAGGGTCATCATTATTTTCGTGACGACAAAGGGAGCGAAGAACTGCAGCAGCACTGCAATCAGCCAGTGAGCGCTCGAATTTGGGACAAAAGGAGAGTTGAATTCAAATAGGGCTCTGAAAAAGTCATTGCCCTTGAGCATCTCGCTCATCATAAACGAGGTGTTCAAATGGGCCGAACCGTCCTGAACAACAAAGCGCTCAACTGACCAGATAGGCGCGATCATCGCTGCGGTCGCCAAAATGAGTAACATCGGGCCTCGCACCTTTCTCATTCGCTCCAAGTTCATAAACCGTGTTATTGCTGTAATTATACCAGAGACAACGGTCGCCACATAACCTTCGACGGTTTCAATTTCGGGCGCGAATGGTTAGACTATCTCTTCAAAGTTTCACTATGGCGCAAGCTAGATTTCAAAACTCGTCCGTTAGCGGAAAGCAAAGCTCAAACCTTATCGTTCCAATCCTCGCTCTTTGGGGAGTGGTGCTGATCGCGCTTTTCACTTATCTCGCGTATGAGATCGGCGCTGATCAGGAGGGAAAATTCTATTTGCTGCCGTGGACGTTTTTGACAGGCGGAGTGCTCGTCGCTCCTGCTGTTTTCTTTCTGTATAAGGGCAAGTTTGATCCGTTTCATCCGCTGATCTTTCCCACGTGGTCGTACTTCCTGCCGGCTTTTTTTGTCGGCGGCCTGTTGCTGTCATTTGGACTAGTAGAGCCGTATTATCTGGCGTACGTTGAAGATGAAAGATTTAACCTTCCTCTGACTCTGATCTATGTGGTCGCCGGCTATCTGGGTCTGATCGCTGGCTTTGCGTTGCCAATCGGGCGAAAGTTTGGCGAGATGGTATCCCGACGCCTGCCAACATGGGATTGGCCCACTGAGAATATCCCTATTCCAGGCCTTATCCTGCTTGCTATTGGTCTGGGAAACACGATTCTCGCTTTTACGATGGGCATTCTGGGATTTCAGAAGGTCGATGAACGCGGACTTTTTGACGGCATTATCTTTTTGTTCTCGCTCTTTTTCGCTCAAGCCACGTTGCTATTATGGCTCTATGTCTTTCGTCACAAGACGTTCGGTTTTATCCAAATTGCAGTGATAGCTACGGTGTTGATCACATCGCTCGGGCGTTCGGTGTTTCAGGGGAATCGGGGCATGTTCCTGAATACGTTTATCATGATCGCGTTTGCATTTATCTTGTCGGGGCGAAAAATTACGTTTAGAACAGGCTCGCTCGGCAGCGCGATTATCTTTGTCGCCGTTGTATTTGGGATGATCTATGGGACGACCTTTCGTTCGATAAAACAGGATCAGTCCGTAATCGACATGGATAAATATGCAGACGTCGTTGCATCGACCTTTGAACAGGTTGGTACGAAGGATATCAACGATAGCTTAACGCTCGGGTTCGTCTCTCTCGGCGAGCGTCTCGAGTCGGTCAGCTCCCTCGCTGTAATCGTGTCGAACTACGAAAGACTCGCCCCATACGAGGAACTTTACGGCATTGACAATAATATCTGGAAGGACACGACCATATTTTTCATTCCGAGGTTAGTCTGGCCTGACAAACCCGTCGCCATCGAGCCAACTAAATACGCCGACCTATATTTTAATTACAGCGAAAATTCTTTTGCCGTCACCCCAATGGGGGACCTGCTTCGCAATTTCGGGCCATTTGGCGTACCGGCCGGGATGATCTTTCTCGGTTTCCTGCTTCGGTTTATCTACGCCACATTGCAGGAAAATCAGGTATTCTCATACTGGCGCGCGACCCTCTATTACATGATATTGACCGCGATCTCATATGAAGGAACTTACAGCTTGATCGTGCCGCTGATTTTCAAGGTCGGTGTGATCGCGGTTGTGGGTATTTTGATTCTTCGGATCTTTGCGGGCCCAGGTCGCAAGCGAGAGGTTGTTTCATAGTTTCACCAAGATAAATAGTTTATGAATAAGTGGCTGCTCGACCATCTTGTCTGTCCTCGCGAGAATCTCAAGCTAGAGCTGCGCAATGACACGTTGGTATGTGCCAAGGGGCATGTATATCCGATCTACGATGGTATTCCGGTTTTGCTCGTAGACGATGCAGAGGTCACCCACGACTACATTAATCAAACGTTGAAAAAGGTCTCGCAGCCAAACGCGGCAGATGAACCAGCAGGCGATCTATTTGATCCAAATGAAGTAGACGAATTTGTTCAAAGCGAGATCCCTTATACTTCTGGGATTTTGTATTTCTCCACCAGGTACAGATTGTCGCGCTACCCGATTCCGGAGACACGTCTGCCCAAGGGAGACGGCCAGTGGTTGCTGGACATCGGCTGCAACTGGGGCAGGTGGTCGATCGCTGCCGCACAAAAGGGCTATCGGCCTATCGGAATTGATCCTAGTCTGGATGCGGTTCTCGCGGCACGCAGGGTATCAAAACAGCTTGGCGTGGAAACGAATTTCGTTGTCGGTGACGCACGCTTTTTGCCCTTTGCGGAGAATTCCTTCGATACTGTTTTTTCGTACGGAGTCTTTCAACATTTTAGCAAGGAGAATGTCAAAATTTCACTCGACGAGGTTGTCAGGGTTCTTAAGCCGCAGGGCAAAACACTTTTTCAAATGCCGAATAAATACGGTATTCGTCAGTATCAGCAACATCGTCGCCGCGGTTTTACCGAGGGCGAAGGTTTCGAGATCAGGTATTGGACTCCGGCCGAGTTAATGGACACCTTTGAGAACAGGTTTGGCGATACAAGAATGACCGCGGATTGCTATTTCGGTCTGGGAATCCAGATAAGAGACGCCGATCTGCTTCCGCTTAAATACAAGGTTATCGTATATTCCTCCCAAGTATTGCGAAAACTTAGCGGCATCATTAAGCCCCTGACCAAGGTTGCTGATAGTGTGTATCTTGAGTCCTCCAACCAACGAAAATCATAATCTATAGACTTTTTCATGAGTGTAATTTTAGGCATAAACACTTTCCATGCAGGCTCGTC
>JBJXFZ010000083.1:0-4472 GCA_046154245.1 Pyrinomonadaceae bacterium | reverse complement strand
GTGGAAACAAACCTTTTCATTCGACAGATACGGCAACCGCAGATTCGATCCGGCTAACACGACGACTCTGGGGAGTTGTTCGCAGGCGGTGTGCAATCCGGATATCTCGACAGCGACGAACTGAATCGCGTCGTCGAAACGTACGCGCCAGCGCTCGTTGATCCAAACAGTTCGGCCCATGGGCCGAGCACAGGAGTGATTCAATTCGGCATATCAACCGAACCGAATCTGATCGGACCTTACACAGTCGCGACGGACGCATCTGGAAGAAAGTCGCGCGCCATTACGGGAATATACGGATTGATGCGCGTTGACGAGGCTACTGGCATTGGCGGCAGTGTCGATCAGGATTTAGGAACTTTGGCCAATCCAAATCAGCCAACTTCGTACAGCTACAACATCAAAGGTGAATTAGTAAAGATCACGCAAGGCAAATCGGGCCAGCCGACACAATATCGTTGCTTTGCATACGATTCGCTAGGGCGCCTTGTCCGTGTTCGTCAGCCTGAACAGACGCCAAACCCGTCACTCGCTACTACTGGGAACCCTGATAACAACAGTTGGACGGCGGCGTTTACCTATGACGTTTTTGGCAATGTCGTTTCGATGACCGATGCCAAGAATACGACGATTACAAATGAATATGACAAAGCAAGCCGACCTGTAAAGCGAACATATTCCGATGGCACGCCGCAGGTTGAGTTTTTCTATGATGGCAAGGGTCTTCCGCAAGTCCCGCAATTCTCTCGGGGAGTATTGACGAAAGCGACAAATTCGGTTTCGGAAGACAGGTTTACGAGTTTTGACAATCACGGCAGATTGCTTGCGAGCGAGCAGATTACCGACGGGAACAGTTATGATTTTGCGTATACATACAACATTTCAGGTGGACTGCTTGAAACGAAATATCCGAATGGGCGAATTGTCCGAAACTTTCTTGACAGCGACGGCGGTTTGAGCGCGGTCGCGACAAAGGCTGCGAACGGACTGAACAAAATTGTCGCGTCGAATCTTGATTATTCTGCCGCCGGCAATGTTAACAAAATGAGGCTCGGCAATGGGCTTTGGGAAACAGCACAAGTAAACGAGCGTTTTCAATTGACTCAGGTCGGTCTTGGAACGACCAACGCCAACAACAGTCTGTTCAAGATCGATTACGAGTACGGCGAATTGGGCGCTGACGGCACGACGGTCGATACGGGCAAAAACACTGGCATGATCGCCCGCACAACGACGACGATTCCGACGACAAGCTTTACGCAGATTTTCAAATACGATTCGATCAACCGGCTGACCGAGGCGAAGGAAAGGACTGGAACAGTGACAAACTGGCAACAGACCTTCGGCTACGACAGGTTTGGCAACAGAACGAGTTTTTCGCAGACGGTCAATGGAATGCCCCTGCCGATAGACAACATCACACATCCGACAATTGATCCGGCAAATAATCGCTTCACGACAGGACAAGGTTATGTCTATGATTTCAACGGAAATTTAATAAACGACGCTGAGGGTCGGACATTTACATTTGACGGTAATGACAAACAGATTCAGGTAACAAATCCGAGCCAGCAAGTAATTGGCACATATTCGTATGACGGCTCTGGTAAAAGAGTCAAGAAACAAACAAATACGGAAACTACAGTTTTTGTCTACGATGCGGGCGGCCGTTTGGCAGTTGAATACTCAACTCAACAAAATCCCGAGCCGACAACATCCTATCTAACGACTGACCATCTCGGTTCCCCGCGCGCCATAACAGATAAAAACGGAAACGTAATTGCTCGCAGAGACTTCATGCCGTTTGGGGAAGAAATTGGTGTGGGAGTTGGTGGCAGATCAGAGATTCTTAAATATTCGAGCACAGGGCTGGATAACATCAGGAAACGATTTACCGGTTATGAAAAGGATAGCGAAACCGATCTTGATTTCGCCCAAGCACGAATGTATCAAAATCGTCACGGCAGATTTAGTACAGTTGACCCTTTAATGGCCTCAGCCTCACCATTAAATCCACAGACTTTTAATCGCTACACTTATACCGGCAATAACCCCATAAACTTAACTGACCCGAGCGGGCTGAAATGGTGTAGAAAAAACGGTACTAACGAATATGAGAACAACTACACAACCTGCCCTGATAATTGGTCTGCAGCGGATACCCACCAAATCACCATCACCGGTGGTGACTGGTCTGACGTAGGCGGGCAAATCGGAGATCGTGTCACACTGAATGAGAACAATACTATTACGATTCGCGAACGCCCGCCTAGCGCTTTAGAGGAAGCGGCCAAAGTCCTCAGCTCTGTGCGCGAGGCAATTAAACGCTTTTCCGGCGCACCTACAACAGACGCGCCTACGATAGACCTTCCGACTGGGGAACCTAGCGGGCCATTGGAACCAATTGGCGGCCCTGACGCGCCCGATGGCGGCTCAGATGGCCAAGCCGATCCATCCGGGACAAGCGGGGATTGGCTAGATATCGCAATTAGAGGGCTTTATGCTGGGGGGCAACTTTGCTGGCAAACTAATTGTTGGAAACAAAATGAAGATAATGATGAGGAAGAGGAGGAAATTGAACTTTTTCGGGGTGTTCCGGCGCCTGACGATGGCATGCCCGACTGGGCAAACGAGCGCTTTCAATTAGCGAAACAAGGCATCGCATTGCCACGAGGCGGACCTGCAAGCCCGAGAGAACACAACGAAGGTGATACAGACAGCATCTTTACATCTTGGACGGTAGAAGAAGGTATCGCAACTGGCAGGGCAAAAAGCTGGGGAACTGGAGGGGTTGTTTTATCGAAAAAGTTTCCTCGCTCTCGGTTAGTCCAAAGTCCAGATAATTTTGATGAAGGAGAAGTCTTGGTAATTGGACCAGTATCAGGATCAAACGTAAAATGGATACCTCCTAGATGACAGATTTTTAAACGGGTAAAGGTATGATCAAACAGTCTAAAGTCGAAAAATTTAAGAAGCTCGTCGCGGCTTCGTATGGATCAATTAATAACCCTTGGTTACCCATGAAAACAGAAAGAGACATCCTTCTAAATGCCGGAGAGCTAGGGGAAGTGGAACATTGGGTGCGCTACGGTCAATTTGAGAAGAATGTTGAAAAACAAGTGCAAAGTGATTCGATAGAGGGACTTGAATCTCTGTTAGAAAATCTTGGGAAGACTGCAGCAACCTCAATAATTATTCATAAAGTTTATGATGAAATCGGAAGGCTTTATCGTGTTTTTACTGATTCGGAGATGAACGTACTCTTTGGGGTATTAAGATTTCCGGCTGCTAGCATAATGGAACCATACTCGAAAAGAGTTGAAAAATTTAAGAAGATTCTCACAGAATCATATGGGACTAATGAGAACCCATGGATTTCGAAAGATGAAATAGAAAAAGCAACTTTTGAAGTTACTTACGGGAATGGAGTTTTACTAAACAGCATTCGAGATATCTACACGGTTAGAAGTCGGATAAATAAAGAACGCGGTTCACCTATAGACGGATTCGAGTGTTTCTTAAAGAATTTCGGAAAAGTGCATGCGAAAACTGTTCTTACTCATACCATTGCCGATCGTCACAAGCGGGAGTACTTGGTGTTTACAAATCCCGAGATTACCGAGCTTATTGGTATGTTGAGATTTCCAATAAAGATAAAGGCCGTGAACACTTAGATCAAAAACCTGTACTCAGACATTCACAATTGTAGATCCATTTCTTCGGTGATGGAATAGATCACGAGTTTGCGGTACAAAATCAATCGTTTAGTGAGATCTATTTTGCCGATACGGATTCGGTAAAAGGACTAACTAAACTACTGCCCATCTTCCAAAAATACGACTTTGTTATTTCGATATTAAACTTTGATGTTCTTCCATTGTGGGATAAAACCAACTGCCCGCTGTACCTGATTGACAGCCTGACCTAGATGTGGGCTGAACCGCCCGTGGGCCTGGAAAATGTCTCCGCATACTTTGTACAGAATTTCTTGGTTTCACCCGAGCGGACAAATAGCTGGGGGCAACATTATCCTGTGATTCTTATCCCGCCTATCGAACGCAGCGTAACTGATTGTGACGATTACAAAGTAGCTTTACCACGTGAAAACAGGTTATTGGTCAACTTTTCTGGATGTAGCAATCCCTTTGTCGAATCACAAAAGTTTGAAAAATACGTTGCGACTCTGTCGCGATTTATTATCGATGAGGCCGATGGCCGGTTCGATGAAATACAATTCTGCTGCAGTCAGAACCTTGTTGACTTTCTCCGACGCTATTTAAGGGCGGACGAGCACATAAGGATCGACCAACTGAAACACGCAGAATTTTTACGTCAACTGCGGACATCCGGATTTTTGCTTACGGCTCCCGGGATCACCACGACCTTGGAAGCCGTCGCAGCAAAGATTCCGTTTGCATTTCCCCTACCGCACAATGACAGCCAGGCATTGGTGAGCGAAATCTATCAGCAAC
>JBJXFZ010000064.1:0-14188 GCA_046154245.1 Pyrinomonadaceae bacterium | reverse complement strand
TTTGCTTTGCTATAATTCAGATTCGCTTCTGGGTCGTTAGCTCAGTTGGTAGAGCAACGGACTCTTAATCCGTGGGTCGCAGGTTCGATCCCTGCACGGCCTACCAGAAACAACGGATAACTGAAAGTTGGAAACGGATAGTTAAAAACCGTCCGATCGTTTTCAGTTATCCGTTTTCAATTTTCCTCTCTGCGTTTAGACCTTGTCTCGCCACTTCAGAACTTCATCGCGTAGGATCGGATTTTGCTGGAAGCTACCGGTCTGACCCTGTGCCACCGTCGCTCGCTGTATGTGCCAATAGCTCAAGCCGAGTTTGCCGATAGCGCGGATGTAACGGCTTCGCGCCTTGAATTTCCCTTCGAACACGCCGCCGAGCAGCCACGCCGAACTCCTGAAAGCCGAGGTTGCCTTTTCGACATGCTCCGCCGGGATCAAGCCGCGTGCGATGTCGATCGCAAGCATCTCGTTTAGGATCTTGTTCTGCCGCCGCATTACGTAGAGCGAAAAGCCTACGAAGATCAAGAATAGCGGGATCTCGCCGAGGAAATAGCCATAAAGGAACCCTTCGGTCCCGCCGACGACCGCCATGCCGTTCCAGATCGCGTGCAAGATGACCGCTCCGATGTACCCGAGCACGGGCATCGCTATTTTCACAAACGAGTTGTGCGATTCACGTGCAATGCCGCAGCCGATGCCGGTCATCGATGTAAAGGTGACATGAGCGAAAGGCGACATCATTCCGCGCAGAACAAACAATAGAAGAAGGCCGTCCATTCCTGCTTCCTTGAGAGCTCGGCCGTAATACAGGACATTCTCAACGGTTGCAAAACCCAATGCGATCACCCCGGCAAAAACAATTCCGTCAAGCACGTCGTCAAAATACCGGCGGAAAAAGATCAGTAATACTAATAAGCCGATGCCTTTAGATGCCTCTTCGAAAATCGGTGCCGACATTACGGCGCCGACGGCTTCGCCCGCTTCGGGTGAGACTGCGATGCCTACTGCGACGCCAAAAAAAGTGTTAATGATAAACGAGACAATTACCGCGACCAAAGCTCCCCATGCGAATGCAAGCGAGACAAGCCATATAGGTTCCGGATCATAACGATCAAGCCAAAGGATCGGAATTAAATAAATCAACGCGGGAACGAAAGCTACAACGGTCGCGATCAGCGCAATATCGAGCCGCCCTTCGAGACTGAACAGCATCAGCACACCCACGATTATCGAAAGAACAAGAATGGCGATCAAGGTCAAAACGACGCCGATGTATTTGCCGGTCCTCGGCGGCTCAACCTTTACCGCGGATGCGCTTCCTAACGCGAAATTGTTGAGCGATGCCTGGAGATTAACGGGCTGCTGGGCAACCATCTGATCGTATTGCTGCGCTTCGTAGTTCGCGTAGCTCTGCTGCGGAATTGCGGCGTTCTCGATTATCTGGACCGAAGATCTAATGCCTTCGCGACCGAATTGGACGCGATCGCCCGGCGCGAGCTTTGTCGTCGAAACGCTCTGTCCATTGACGATCGTGCCATTGGTACTGTTGTTGTCGGTAAGGTAAAAACCGTCCGCCCGGGCCTCGATAAAAGCGTGCTGCTTCGAGGCGATGCGCTCGGTGTTGGGGTCAAATCGTACGCTGCACGTTTCGCCGCGACCGACGGTGAGAAAGCCGGTTTCCAGCTCGAAGACACGGCCGGCGAGTGTTCCGCTCTCGAGCATTAGTCGCAGCTTCATACTGCAATCATAGAAACGAAAGGCCCAAAGTCAAGTCCCGATGCATCGGTGCTCAACTTCGGGCTGCTGTAAGGGCCGACCTAGATTACTGCGGCTGAACCGAGGATGGCGATGGCATGTCGCCGGACTGTCCAAATGCCCGTATATCAACACCACCATTCGAGCTGTTCAGGCGATACCATACATTCGCGCCGGGCCGGAAAACGGTGACATCCGCTTTGCCGTCACCGTCAAAATCTGCCGGAATCGGCATATCTTCGGCGATTCCCCATGCGTATCCTCTAAAAATGCTCGTCGCCGGGTCAAGAATATACCAAACGCCGTTTGACGGACGGTAAACCGCAAGATCGGAGACGCCATTACCGTCAAAGTCTCCGCTGAGCGGCTTATCTCCGTTGGAGCCCCATTGGCCGTACAACGGGATCGACGATGAGCTCTGAAGAATATACCAGACGCCATTGGAAGGCCGCCAAACCGCTATATCAGCTTTGCCATCGCCTTCGAAATCACCACGAACAGGTTTATCCGTGCTAACTCCCCATTGCGTTATTCTGAGTCCCAACGTGCTCTGCAAAACATACCAAACACCGGTCGATTGACGCCAAACAGCAACGTCGGTTCTGCCGTCGGCGTCGTAATCCGCCGCCACTGGCGTATCCGTGCTAATTCCAAACTGGACCGCCTGGAAATTGGTTGGGTTACTGCTGCGACGAATCCACCACGTTCCGGTCGACGGCCTGTAGATCGCAAGATCGTTTACGCCATCACCATCAAAATCGCCCGGCGTGATCACATCGCCAGTGAGACCAAAATTTATCGTCGTCGGACTTCCGTTCGAACTTTGTTCGATTTCCCAGTTGCCGTTTGACGGCCTGAAAACCGAGAAGTCTGTCTTACCATCGCCGTCGAAATCGGACACCTTATTTTTTGGAGGAGCATTCAACGATGAAGCGTCAAGGACGAGCAATCCGGCGGCCAGATCACCGGCCAGCACCTTGTTCGTTCCCAAAAAGGGATAAACCGCCCAGTTACCGCCGTAGGTCGTAGGCAGAGCGTTATTGCCAAAACTGTCTGAGCCGCAGATTATGTCCCATGGCTCGTCAGCCCTGTCAAGAAGCTTGATCTCTTCTTCTGTCGGAGCGAACTCCGGCTGGTAGGTGTCATACTGCGCCTCCCTGATCGGATTTGTCGGGTCGGTAATGTCAAAAACCTGGACACCCGCCTGATACCATGAAACATAGAGCTTGTTGCCCATAACGACGGGGTTATGCGGCGTGATTGCATTGATGTTCAGACTGGCAGCCGTAATTGTTCTGATCAAAGTCGCCTGGGCAGGATTTCGGACGTCGTATACCCGCAGATCACCGTTCGACAACTCGCGTGCCGAATATAGATACTCGCCCGTCTCGTTCGTCCATGCGCTGTGGTTACTTGAGTTGCCGATAGCAACCGAGCCGAGTAGAACCGGCGCCTGCGTGGCCAGATTAGACATGTCAAAAATATCGACGCGTGTGGTGCTCGAAAACCCTGACAAATACAGCTTGTTTCCGCGAATGTGCATCGCATGCACCCATCCGCCGTCGCTCGACATAAATGAGCGCGCAAGAACTGGTGCCGCGGGATTTGTAACATTGATTATCCTTAGTTCTCGATTAGCGGTGGAATTCGAGTTTTCGAGCAGGTAGCGTGAACCACCTTGGTCAAAGACCATCATTTCGTGGATGGTGTTATAGCCGCCGCCGGACGACGCGTTCACCTTGCCGAGCAATACTGGATTGGAGGGATTGGTCAGATCTACAATATGAACACCTTCCGTTCCGCCGCCGGCGCCAAAATATCCTCGATTGCCAATAACAATGGCCTCAAGGTACTGCAGATTTGGAGAAGGATTATACCAACTTGACAGAACCGGACTATCAGGATTGGAAACGTCATAAATAAAGACGCCTCGACAGTTGTAACTGCCCATGACCGCAATGTTCCCGTCTGCGTAGATGTCGGAAAACTTCCAGGTGGCGTTGCCGGTTACCGTCGTGCATGGCGGCGTTGATTGCGACCTAAGCCGCAACTTCTGGCCAAAACAAATTGCCGACAGCGAAGTAACGACAAGAAAGAGGACAAAAAACTTAGCGAGGCTACTTTTGTTCATATCGTATTTGAAAGAAATACAAACTATGTTTTTATGCTTTTTTTGGCTATAAAGCAAACAAAACCGGCCTTTTTTTCATGAGGCCGGCTTTATTTCGGAGGGGACACTTTTTAACTCACGAGGCGGCCTGTATAGCTTCTCTCATCACGAGATCGAAGGTTCCAGGATCGACTTTGCGAAAACGGCGGTTTCTGCTGAGCGAAACGGCCACCGAGATCGTAGGATTATTTCCCTTGAATTTCATTCCGCCTGCAACCAGCAGATTGTAAAGCTCATTCACGTGCAGCGGTCCGCCGGCTTCTCGCAACAGCAGCGTGCACGCCTGCGTGATCGTGCGGTCGCTAAATCGGTTACTGATCGGCTCGACATTGTTCGATATTGACGGGATGCCGCGGCCTTGATTGATATAGGTGACCGATCCTTCGCGACGAGACGTTTTATATGGAATATCTTCGCTTCCGGCGTCCTCGATCGATATGGACTTACCCAAACCCATTGGCCTGTGCCCTGAACGCATCGTAACCAGGAGGCTGTCGATGGCTTTCTCGGTCTGCGCGGCGCTGTTTTCAAGAGCCGAAATCTCCATGCGAAGGTGCTCGACCTCGGACTCGGCCTCGCGGAGGCGGATTACGAGACGGTTTTGAGCGTTTCGCGTCTGACGCAAACTTTGTTCAAGCGTTGCTATAAGGTTTTCGTCCAACATATTGAAGAGAAAGCGTTTACCACTCTCTAACTAAGTGGAATTCGGCGTGAACTATGAGATTTTTCTACTATTTGTTTCGCTCTGTAATGTAGTTCAGAACGGCTTCTAAACTAGAACGATACTCCGATTCGGGTAAAACATCAAGACTTTTTATCGCGGCGGCGGAGTGGTCGTGGATCTTCTCTCGGAGTCTGTCGGTGATACCGTGATTCGTGATTTTTGTGTAGATCTCGTCACGCGTGATCGCATCGTAACTGCCCGACAGCATCACCTTTTCGATCAAGGGCACCAGCGACGGCTCATTCTCGAGAAGGTAGATTAGAGGCAGCGTCAATTTCCCTTCGAGCACATCGGAACCCGCGGCTTTGCCAAGGACAGCGGTGTCCTGCGTAACGTCTAACAGGTCATCGACGAGCTGAAACGCAGTACCCAAATGCAGACCATATTCCTTTAGAGCCGCCTGCTGCGTCGAGGTGGCTCCGCCCAATATAGCGCCGATCTCGCAACACGCGGAAAAGAGATAGGCCGTTTTTCGCTCGAGAATGTCGAAATACTCGCCCTCGGTAAGATCAAGCCGGCCGATCGCGGTGAGCTGTATCAACTCGCCTTCGGTCATTTTGCGGGTCAAAACGGTGAGAATATCGAGAATTTCGAGTGACCTTTCCCGCAGCGAGGTCTCAAACGCCGACATATAGAGCCAATCGCCCATCAAGACCGCCGTCTGGTTGCCGAATCGCGAGTTTATCGAGACTCGCCCGCGTCTGAGATCGGCGTTATCGATAATGTCGTCGTGAACAAGCGTCGCCGTGTGAAGCATCTCCATCACGGTCGCAAGCCGGATAACGCCGTCGCTATCACCGCCACCGCCAACAGATCTGTTGGCCAGGATCAATAGCGCCGGGCGAACGCGTTTGCCACCGGAAGCGGATAAATACTCACCAAGATAATTGATAACCTGGATATTTGATGAGGCCTGACGCTCGAACTCAGCCTCGACAAGCTGCATCTCGTGACGGATCGTGTCAAAAATGCGCCTGGCGGCGTCGTTTGCTATCAACTCCTTTTTTGCGGTCGCAAACCGTTGCATCACTATTTATCTGAACTATCTGAACTCGGTGTCCGCCAGGCCGAACATGCGCGAGAAATTTCTATCAAAACCGGTCATGGCGGTCGAAAAGAGAACCTTGTCAAAAGTGTAGTTTTCCTTGTCCTCAATTCGATACGCGCCGGATGACACCCCCCGCGGATTTTCGACGTACTCGGCCGAGTATCCGCTGTCATCGGCCGACGTCCTCAATACAAACCTGAATGTGAAGCTCGCCGCCGGATAGATACTCATCTGATAGCGACCGTCCCTGAACGAAGTTATGCGATAGATGTCCTCTTCGGACTTGATAGTCGACATGACCTCGATCGACGGAGCGTCGGCGGGAAGAGTTTCGACAACCTGATGTTTTATCGCCCCGCGTGGCCCAACGCCTGCAAGACGCACCATGAGATCGGAGGCGATCTTCTGCTTGCGGTACGCTTCGCCACTTGGCGGCACTGAATACTCGTACGGCTGCGACTTGATACCGAACTTGGTCTCAAGATTATCAATTACCGTGGGATCGATCTCGCGGATCTCGTCGATCTTCAGATAGATCGTGCGGTCAGGCCGGTTGCCGACAAGTTCGTAGATCGCGGCTAGCTTTGCGACGGCGTCCTGATCGGCTCCTTTTTGCGCCCGCTTGAGATAGTTATCTTTTAATTTGCCGATGTGACCTGAGATAGCCGCCTGCGCCTCTTGCGCGTGAGCTCCGTTCGGATACTTGGATTGATATACTTCGTAGTCCTCGATCGTATCGGTCGCTTTTGCGCTCGTCCAGGTCGTGTCGTCGTCATACGCCACATTCATCTTGCCAAACGCATAGGTAAACCCGGCACCAACCAATGCACCGATCAACAAAATACCGCCAATAAAAACTAAGCTGCCGGCCTGCCGATAGGCATAGATCGACTCGCGAAGACGCGGCCCGACCTCGTCAGTTGAATTCGACTTCCAGCCGTCAAATAGATTTTCGAGCTTCTCGGCTTCGTTGACGTCGTCCACGTCGATCATGGTTTCGACATCGTCGATCCATAATTCGAGTTTCTTTTCATCGTGTTTTGTGCGCAAGGCTTCGAGGTCGCGCAATGTGTGGCATTCGACACGGCGACCGTTCACTCTAAAATACTCGTTCGCTGTAAACATATGGCCGTTTTTTAACTTTGCCAGCCGCACCGAGAGAAATTTCGCAACCGCCCAAAACGCCGCCGGAAACCCAAGAACCGAAACGCCGCCTATCAGCCAATACATCCAGTTTTCCCACAGCGGCTGCTGTGTCGCGCTCCAGACATAAATTATCCAGCCGATGAGGAAAACAACCGGCACCAAAACCAAAAGACTCGCTTTTCGCAAAAAGACAAAACGATTTTCGCTCGCCTTCTGTAGAGCGATCAGCTCATTTTGCAGATCTGATGGCAGCCGCTTAAAATCCGTTACGAACCTTGTCGCCATAATCTAATTTGAGCGGTAATTATCGAATGTCATGTCGATACCAAAGTCCTTTGCCTTAAGTTTTGAGATCACATCTTGCAGCGTGTCGCGGTCCTTGCCCGAGACGCGGACAGTCTCGCCCTGTATCGACGCCTGCACCTTGAACTTTTCGTCCTTGATAAATCTCACGACCTCTTTCGCTTTCTCGATCGGAATGCCCTGCTGAATTTTTACAAGCTGCCGTACTGTTCCGCCGGCTGCCGGCTCGACCTTTTGGTAATCGAGCGCTTTTAGCGAAACGCCGCGTTTCACGAGCTTTGTTTGCAGGATGTCGTTCATGTTCCGAAGGCGTGTCTCGTCTTCGGCCGTGAGCATCAGATCCTTAACTTGCAGCTCGACAGTTGCTCGGCTGCCCTTAAAATCGAACCGCTGCGAGATCTCCTTTGTCGTCTGATTGATCGCGTTCGTGACCTCTGCATAATCGGTCTTTGACACGATGTCGAATGAATTGTCCTTTGCCATAGTTTTATTCTAACCAGAGAACCACGAAAGTACACAAAAGGGCGCCAACAAATTCGTTTTCTTCAGTTAGTGTATTTTCGTGTACTTTCGTGGTTGCTGTTTTATATCTTTAATCGGAAGAAGTCGAGGAAGTTCTGCGTCGTCTGATTCGCGAACGACTCGATCTCGACATCGGTAAATTCGGCGAGAAAATTTGCCGTGTGAACGACAAACGCGGGCTCGTTGCGCTTTCCGCGATGAGGCTCGGGCGTCAGGAACGGACAATCCGTCTCGACGAGCATTTTGTTTAGCTGCATTATCTCGGCGACCTCGCGAAGATTATCGGCGTTTTTGAACGTAACGTTGCCCGCCCACGAGATCAAGAAGCCAAGCGGCACAACCGCCTGTACCATCTCGAGCGTGCCGCCAAAGCAGTGCATAATTCCGCCGCGAAAATCGTCGCCCTGACATTCCTCTTCGAGGATCTCAACCGTCTCGTCATTCGCCGAGCGGCTGTGAACGATGATCGGCAGATCAAGTTCGCGAGCAACACGGATCTGTCGCCTGAAAACATCTCGCTGAACGTCGCGCGGGCTGTGATCGTAATGAAAATCAAGGCCGATCTCGCCCCACGCGATAACTTTGTCACTTGATTTAACAAGCTCGATCAGATGCTGCTCCGCCTTGTCATCGTAAAGTTTCGCATCGTGTGGATGAACTCCGACCGATGTGTAAACACTCGGATACTTTTCAGCAACCGCAACCGCACGCCGAAAATCGTCCGAGTGCGGATCGCCCGTGCCGATATTCAGCATCAGCTTGACGCCCGCATCCAGCGCCCGCTGAACGACCTCGTCACGGTCGGCATCAAACGCCTCGCCGTCGATATGGCAGTGTGAATCTACTAAGATCACTTTGCCTCAATACCTTTGATCACTGCTTCCATTTCCGATTGACCTATTTTATCTGCATATGACCCTGATAGAGTAAAAAAATATCCATTTCTTCGGCCGGTGTAGATTTTCGAAAATACTGTTACACCTTCCAGCTCTTGAGACATTAAAAATGTAAATGCGTTAATTGCACCTATATTTCTTTCACTAACTTTTTCGACAAGCTTTTGTTTTCCAGACTCTGTGAAGTACTTAATAGTTCTCTCAACCATCCCTCGAAGTTCCTCGCCTGTCTCATCCTTTTTTAAGGTTAAAGTCATGGCGGCACCGAGTGATTCTTCGGTTGCCGACATGTCGAGCGAAAAGACAACTCGATCCTTTCGTATCATCTCGTCAACAATTTTTTTGTCTTCCGGACGTCCTTGCTTAAATTTTTCAATTGCCTCTTTTACATATGGCTCCATTTCCGTTTTGGTATCCGGCGACATACTTTTGGGGAAAGGAATTTTCAGCCCAAGAAGTTTATTTTCGTAAACATTACCCACAACTTTGCCATTATCGAGCTCCGAAAGAATTCTATTCACTTCCTCGTTCTTTGCCGACTGTGCGCAACTTGAAACATTTAAGATCAGCAGACCAATTAGAGCTGGAAAGGCGAAGCAAGTTCTAACATTAAACTTTGTAAGATAATCCATGTTTTTACTTTAACCTCGCGCCGATCTTAACATCCTCCAAAAATGAAGCGATCGCGGGCGTGTCGTCATCGGTTAGCGATGCGGCGCAGATCATGCCTTCGGACATGAGACCGCGCATTTTGCGAGGTTTTAGGTTCGCGACGACTACGACTTTGCGGCCGATAAGTTTTTCGGGTTCGTAGTATTCGGCGAGGCCAGCGAGTATCTGTCGCGGCTTGTCTTCGCCAAGATCGATCTCGAAACGCAGCAATTTATCGGCGTCGGGAATGCGTTCGCACACCTTTACTTCGCCGACACGAAGCTCGACCTTTAGAAAGTCGTCGATGGTTATGAAGCTGTCTTCACCTTTCTTATCGTCGCTCGCCGGCTGCGTTAAACCACCCGAGGGTGCAGGTGGTTCTGACTGCTGATCGCTGACTGCTGACTGCTTTTCGATTTCACTCATAACTTTACTCTTTTCAATTCGCGGGAACACGCCTACTGTCTCGCCGATCTTTGTTCCGACGGCAAGCTCGCCCCAAGTCAAACTTGCGGGATCGAGTTGGGAAATATCGCCGTCGAGGCCGATCTGCGCGTAGATATTTTTTGCCGAATCCGGCATCACCGGATACAGCAAAACGGCCAGCCATCGCAGCGTTTCGCTTGCTCGGTAAAGCACCGCGTTCAAGGTCTCGGCTTGTCGCTCGTCTTTGACGAGTTCCCACGGCTTTGAGTCCGAGATCATCTTGTCTATGCGAGCAATGACAGTCCAGACCGTTTCGAGCGCCTGGCTGAATTCAAAATTGTCGAATCGCCGCAAAAACTCGTCGCGCGCATGTGTGACGACCGACACGATCTCCTGTCCGTCGGGGTTAACGCCGGCGCGGCGTGCGTTCAGGTAATGCTCTTCCGTGATCTTACCGTCAGGGATCGCACCGTCTCGGTACTTTGTGATCATCGAAAACGTGCGGCTCGCCAGATTACCAAGACCGCTCGCTAGATCGGCGTTTGCACGTTCGATCAGGTTTTCGTAACCGAATTTGCCGTCCTGGCCAAACACCATGTCACGCAGCACAAAATAGCGAATGGCATCGACCTGAAAATGTTTGTGGAGAAGATCTACCTCAATCACGTTACCGAGCGTTTTGCCCATCTTTCGCCCGTCGGCGTCGAGCCACATGCCGTGTGCATAAACCGACTTTGGCAAAGGCAACCCGGCTGCATGCAAAAACGAAAACCAATAGACCGTGTGAAAACGTAGAATATCTTTTCCGACGAGATGAACCGCCGGCCAATATTTTTCAAAACCGACCGCCGCACGCTCGTCGTTGCCATAGCCGATCGCAGTGATGTAGTTCGAAAGCGCGTCGAGCCAGACGTACATGACATGATCCTCATCGTCCGGCACCGGCACGCCCCAAGAGACCGAACTCTTTTGCCGGCTGATCGACAGATCTTGCAGCCCGCCGCGAACAAACGACAGAACTTCATTGCGCCTCGCATCAGGTCGCAGAAGTTGTGGATCAGCTTCGATCGCTTCGATCAACCACTCGTCATAATCCGACAACCTGAAAAAGTAACTTTCTTCCGAAACCTTGTCGAGCGCGCGTTCGTGCACCGAACAGAAAGGAACGTCCGAGCCCTCGGGCGTGTAGTACTCGTCCTCGAGCTTAAACGCCGCACACGGCGCGCAGAACCAGCCCTCATAAAAGCCCTTATAGATCGCGTCGTTGCCTTTCGGTGTTTTGCTCTTTGCGATCTCTCGCCACAGATGCTGCACGCCCGCATAATGAAACGGCTCGGTCGTGCGCATAAAGACGTCGTAACCGTCGTGTTCAGCGTCTAGACCAAACTCGGCGAACATCCGTTTCAGTTCACCCGAAATATAGTCGACCTGTTCCTTCGGCGTACGCCCTTCCCGCTCAGCGGCGCGTTGAATGTTGATGCCGTGTTCGTCAGTTCCCGTTAGAAAATAGGTATCAAGACCGCGTTGCCGCTTATACCGCGCCACAACGTCGACTACGATCGTCGTGTACAGATGGCCGAGATGCGGCAGACTGTTCGCGTAGTAGATCGGTGTGGTTATGTAAAAAGTTTCGGCCATCGGCAAAAAATAAAAGTGTAGCGTGTGCGACAGATATTATCCACGCGCTCCACTTTCACTCGCTTGGGTTCAGTACTACTTTTGCAATCTTATCTTATCCGCCGCGGCAAACTCGTCGGTGTCCTTGTAACGCGGCATCGCGGACGAATTTGCGATCTTCATCGCGATCGCGAGCCCGAGTTCTGCGTTTTGGATCATCGCATCGGTACTCCACCAGTCTTTGTATTCGTCCGAAGGTTGGTGGTAATACTTCGCATTGTAGTCGCGAAAGAAAACGAGCGCCTCGCCGCTGAGTGGCGTGACAAAATCATCACCATGTCGAAGCGAGACGGCCGGCACGCCAACCTTTGCAAACGGAAAATGGTCCGAGCGGAAAAAGAAACCTTGTTCGGGCCGCGTGTCGCCCTCGAGTGTTAGATTTCGCTCTTTGGCCACCTCACTAACGATCGCGTCGAGCGAGGACCGCTCTGCACCGAGCCCCGCAAAGTCCCTTGCCTTGCCAAAGAAATTCACGCCGTCGATGTTTACGTTAGCGGCGGTTTTTGCAAGCGGCACAAGGGGAAAACGCGAGTAATATTCCGCACCGAGAAGGCCTTGCTCTTCGGCAGTCGGAAACAGAAACAGGAAGGAGCGCTTTGGACGTTGTTTTTTCGGCATCTTTGCCAAAATATCAGCTATCTCGAGTATCGCCGCGACGCCAGACGCGTTGTCATACGCGCCGTTGTAGATTTTGTCGCCGCGAGCATCTGCCTCGCCAATACCGAGATGATCCCAGTGCCCGGTAAAGACAACAAATTCCTTTTTCAGTTTCGAGTCGCTGCCCTCAACCTTGCCGACGACATTTGGCGAATCAAACGTTTTCATCTCACTGTTGAGATTTAGTTTGACCTTCAAACCGGTCTTAACCGGCTGAAAATCACGCGACTTCGCGGCGTTGCGCAGTTTGTTTAGATCCAGCCCGGCCTGATTCATGATCTTCGTCGAGGCTTCGTCGGTCGCCCAGGCTCGATATTGGAGAAACGGCGTTTTGTCGGCGGCCGAGCGAGCGATCTCATATCGCCAGTTGCCATTCGATGTTCGAACGACGTTCCAACCGTAACCTGCGGACTCGGTCGTATGCACGAGAATCACGCCTGCGGCTCCACGCCGAGCGGCTTCCTCGTATTTGTAGGTCCAGCGGCCGTTATATGTCAGGGCTTTGCCGCCAAAAAGTTCCGGCTCGGCCTCGGTCGCCGGCGGATCGTTGACGAGGATCATCAGAACTTTGCCTTTGTAATCTTCCGCCGGCCCTTTGTAGTCGTTCCATTTGTAGAGCGAAGACTCGATACCGTAGCCGACAAAAACGAGTTCGGCGTCGACGGCGACACTCGCGGCTTGCGCGCCGGTGGTCGCAACAAAATCGTCACCAAAGTTATACGACGTATCGCCGACCATCAGCTTTGTATTCGGGTCGGCCTTTACGCCGACGAGCTTTACGTTCTGAAAATAGCTGCCTTTATTCGCAGGCTTAACGCCGCTGGCTTTCATCTGGTCGGCGATGTACTGCGCAGCTCGCTTGCCGCCCTCGTTCCCCGGACCACGACCTTCGAAATCGTCTGCCGACAGACGAACAACGCGTTCTCGCATCTTGTTGCCGTCGAATTTCGCGCTCATATCTTGAGCTAAGATGATCGGTGAAACGAACGTTAATACTAAAAATAAAACAGTTATGTTTTTCATAAATTATCCTTTGATCAGCGACATCGCCTCGGCGCGCGTGCGTGGATCTTTTCTAAATCCACCGAGCACCGCTGACGTTATCGTCACGGCACCCGGTTTCTTAACGCCGCGAAGTGTCATACACGTATGCTCTGCCTCGACTACAACCATCACGCCGATCGGGTCGAGGTTATCAAAAAGCGTCTGCGCGATCTGCTGCGTAAGCCGTTCCTGAACCTGCAGTCGCCTGGAAAACGTCTCGGCAATTCGCGCCAATTTTGATAAGCCAATGATGCGGCCGTTCTTTGGGATGTACGCAATGTGGCACCGACCGACAAATGGCGCGAGGTGGTGTTCGCAGACAGACGCGATCGAGATGTCCTTGATCAAAACCATTTCGTCGTGGCTGTCGCCGGGCAACGGCACGATATGCTCCGCAGCGTCGACCCACATTCCGGCGGTCAGCTCGGCGTAAAAATCGGCCACGCGCTCAGGCGTTTTCTTCAAACCATCACGCTCGGGGTCCTCGCCGATCCCTTCGAGCATCAGCCGTACGCCGTCAGCGATCTTCTTCAAATCGATCTTTCTCTTTACCTTTTTGGCCATGTGTCAGATTTCGTTGAAGTTAGAGTTTAGCGTCTTTAACAATAAAGGAAAAGCCATAGAGCCTTCATCAGGTAGTGGGTCATTTTGAATTCCGGTCCATTCTCTCTTTGCGTTCTCCGCGTCTTTGCGTGAGATTTCTTCCGGGTTTGAAAGAACTTTCACGCGGAGGCCGCAAAGAACGCAAAGAAGACGAGGGTAAACATTCAAACTGAACCACCATCCCTCAACGGCATGGGTTAGCCCCGTCCAATAGCGCGTGGTATAATCACCGTTTATTTTTGGACGAATGACGATAACCGAGATACAAAAAGCATTGGCCGACGCGGTTCGATCTGCTTCAAGAAAGCACTTCAGCGTACAGCCGGATGGGATGGCCACGGAAACGCCGCCGAAAACGGAACTCGGCGATGTTGCATTTCCAGTCGCGTTCGAACTTGCAAAAAAGATCAAGCAATCGACCGGTGAAAAGAAAAACCCGCGCGAGATCGCAGAAGTTCTGAAGGGCGAGCTTGAATCGCTTGATTTTGTTTCCCGTGTCGAGGTCGCCGGCGCAGGTTACCTAAATGTCTTTCTTGATCGAGCGCAATTTCTCAGTCGGAACGCAGGCT
>JBJXFZ010000062.1:0-17069 GCA_046154245.1 Pyrinomonadaceae bacterium | reverse complement strand
TTTGCTTTTGGCACGCCGAACGTCTATGGATACACCGACGACCTGCAGACGTTTGTCATCGCTCTCTCTGTGGTTGCGTTGACGCAGTTTCTCTTTAATACGACGCTCGCGGCCGTTCACGGATCTTTGAAAGAACAGATCCCTCTGTGGGAAACTTGGAAGAGCAAATACATCTGGACCTTCTTGTCGTATTTCATCGGAGCTACGGGCGCAGGGATAATGGTGCAAATCTCGCACCGCTGGGGATTTGGCATCATACTCGCGAGCCTCCCGGTAATTTTCTTTGTGTATCTGACCTATCGGATGTATCTGAAGAATGTCGAGATCTCAATGCAGCAGGCCGAACAGGCCGAGCAATACGCAAAGATACTCGAAACTCAATCCACCGCCCTGCGCGAGTCCGAGGAACGATTTCGCAGCGCATTCGATTACGCCCCGATCGGGATCGGGCTGATTTCGCCCTTCGGCAACTGGCTCAAGGTAAACCTGGCTTTGACCGAGATACTCGGTTATTCGCAGGAGGAATTTCTGGGTACGACTTTTCACTCGATGATCCATCCGGATTATCTAGGGGCGACGCTCACGAAAATGCACGAGTTGAGCTCGGGCAAAAGTCCGAACTGCCAGATGGAGCAGCGTTACATCCACAAAAACGGTCAGACAGTCTGGACCTCGTGGAGTGTTTCGGCGGCGAGCAACACAACCTCGGAGCAGCCAAATCTAATTTTCCAGCTTCAGGACATAACGGCCAAAAAACTGGCTGAGGAAAAGCTTCAACACGAGGCCACGCATGATGCTCTGACAGGATTGCCTAACCGACCCGTCTTTATGAAGCGGCTCGGCGAAGCACTTGAAAAAACAAAACAGATCGTCGGCTACAAGGTCACAGTGCTTTTCATCGATCTCGATCGTTTCAAGTATGTAAACGATAGCTTGGGCCATTTGATCGGCGACGAGTTGCTCAAAGAGATCGGGGTTCGCCTTATCGAGTGTATGCGACCCTCAGACCTGGTCGCACGTCTTGGCGGCGATGAATTTACTATCCTTATCGAAGGCAAGATCGACGACGACGAAGTCGCCGTAATTGCCGATCGAATTCACCACAAATTCAGCATGCCGTTCGATCTTCACGGTCACGAAGTCTATAGCTCGGCGAGCATCGGGATCCTTCACGCGTCGGAAAAACATCTTACGAGCGAAGACGTGATGCGCGATGCCGACACCGCAATGTATCAGGCAAAACGTGCCGGTAAGGCTCGCCACGAAGTCTTTGATGAAAAAATGCATCGCGCCGCAAAAGAGACACTACAACTCGAAACCGACCTCAGACGGGCGGTCGAACGCGATTGCATCGAAGTCGTATACCAACCGATCTACTCACTCGAGACCGACGAGATCGAATGCTTTGAATCGCTCGCACGCTGGGTGCATCCGGAATTGGGTGAGATCAAGCCGAACAAGTTCATCGCTCTTGCTGAGGAGATCGGCCTTATCGACCGCGTCTGCGAACAAGTTTTGCGAAAGGCGTGTGGGGAAATCGGCTCGTTGCAAAAACGCGAGTCCGACGAGAAGAAATACGCTGTCAGTATCAATTTGTCGTGCCGTCAGTTTAGCCAGAAAACGCTCGTCAAGAACATTGAAGACATACTCAGCGAAACGAACTTTCCGCCAAGCCGCCTAAAACTCGAGATCACCGAGTCAGTATTTTTCGAACACCAAGACCGGGCGGTCGTGATGCTCAACCAGCTTCGCGAGAACGGCATCGAGATAAATATCGACGATTTTGGCACGGGATACTCAAATCTAGGTTATCTAATGAAGCTGCCGATCTCTGCTTTAAAGATCGACCGTTCCTTCGTCTCGATGATCGACAGCCAGGGCAAGAACGACGACATCGTTCGAGCGATCATCACACTGTCGCGAAACCTTGGCCTAAAAGTTATTGCCGAAGGGGTCGAAACAAGCGCGCAGGTCGCGGCTCTCAAACGTCTGAAATGCGAGTCCGCACAGGGCTACCATTATGCCGAGCCGATGACATTTGAAAGGCTAAAGAAATTTCTCAATTACAGCGACACGATCACGGATATGCCACCCGCAGGTTTTGACGACGTGTCGACGCTCTTGCAGATCCAATAACAAGAAACGCATTTGACGAATCATGCCCTACGGTGAACAATTGTTCACGTAAGGCATATTTTATGTATCGTCGTCCGAAGTTTTTGGAAAAGCTGCTTGATCTCCGTCGCGTGATGGCCCTCGAGGCTGACTACGACGTCATCGCGTTTGTTCAAATGGCTCGCACCGGTAAGGCGGTCGCTCGCAACCAGCCGGTAACTCGTGTTGTCACTGATGACGAAAACAAAACTCGCCGCACGTCACGTGCAAACATCAAAAAACGGCCTGCGGTAAAAAAATAGTTCTCGTCGCCGTGATGCTTCGCTATCTCGTTTCCATCACTTTTATCTTAGTCGTAATAGCTGCGGCGGCCGCATACTTCTTTCCCGAATACTGGGTTCATCGCTATGACGAACTGATCTCACGACAGGCGCGTGTTTACCGACTCGATGACAAACTCGTGTGGAGTCTGATATACGAGGAAACTTATTTTCGTGCGTGGAAGCTCGGCGCCGACGAAGAGGTTGGTCTGATGCAGGTGACGCCCGTGGTCGCTCGTGAATGGGCGCGTGGAACTGGCTTTAGAGAATTTGAAAAGCAGACCGCCGACAACGTAAATGAGTTCCTCGCGGATCCCGAACGCAACATTCAGACCGGCTGCTGGTACCTCGAAAAACTGCGCGAACGGTATCGCGGCCGCCCCGCTGAAACGGCGATGACACTCGCAGCCTATAATGCCGGGCCGAGTCGCGTCGAGGAATGGACAAAGGATGTTGATACGGCGTCGCTCAGCGAGGGCGAATTTGTTGATCGGATCGGCATTGCCTCGACAAAAAATTACGTCACGTCGATACTCGCCCGTTACCGAGCCGAGCAAGCTAAGAACAAATGATGATCTTCGCCGCCGATCATGTCTTGCCGGTTTCAAGTTCGCCGATCGAGGACGGTGCGGTGGCGATCGACGGCGATAGGATCATAGCTGTCGGCCCTCGTGACGACATTACGGGTAAGTTTCCGACCGTTCCGGTCAAGGACTTTGGCCGAGCCGCAATACTTCCCGGCCTTGTAAACTGCCACTCGCATCTCGAACTCACATCGATGCGCGGCGCCCTCGATGATGTCGAACACGACTTTCGTTCGTGGCTTTTGAAGCTCAACGGACTGCGTGAGTCTATGACCGACGACGACATTCACCGGGCAGCAATTGACGGAGCCCGCGAAGGAGCGAGAGCGGGCGTGACTTGCTACGGCGACATTGGCCGAATCGGCACGGCCGGACTCGAGGCTCTTAAGCACGTGGGCCTGCGCGGTATCGTTTTTCAGGAAACCGAATTTTCGCCCGACAATCGCACGGCAAACGACGATTTCAAAAAACTCGCCGACAAATACGAATCGATGCGCGCCGGTGAGACCAACCCGGTGCGCGTCGGCCTCTCGCCGCACTCGCCATACACTGTCAGCTCGCAGCTTTTTGAATTGATCGCCCAATACTCGATCCTGAATAATGTTCCGCTAACGATTCACGCTGCCGAATCCGCGAGCGAGATCGAGCTGCTGACACGTGGCACGGGCTTTTTTACCGAAGTCTATGAAAGGTTCGACCTCGAATGGCACAGCCCACACTGCTCGCCGATCCAGTACCTCGAACGCCTCGGCGTTCTGTCGGCCCAACCGCTACTTGCACATTGTGTGTGCGTTGAGGATGACGACATCGCGCGCATAGCTGCCAATGGAGCAAAGATCGCACACTGTCCAAAGTCAAACGCAAAGTTTGGGCACGGCGTCGCGCCGCTCGAGAAGTTTCTCGATCACAACATCGCCGTCGGCCTCGGCTCTGACTCGGTTGCAAGCAACAACGTCTGCGACATCCTGGAAGAATCGCGTTTCGCCACGCTAACGGCGCGCAACCGGGAAGATTCGGGAGGGTTTATCTCCGCTGCCGAAGCTCTCGAACTCGCAACGCTCGGCGGAGCCCGGGCTCTTGGTCTCGACTCGCATATTGGATCACTCGAGGTCGGCAAACACGCCGATATTGCTGTCGTTTCACTCGAAGATCCTTCGCAGCAACCTATAAACGACGTTCACGCCGCCCTCGTTTTTTCATCAAACGCACGCGATTGTTTAATGACAATGGTCGCGGGAAGAGTAGTTTTCGATCGAAATGCAGACGACAAATAACATCTTGCTGATCCGTCCGGCGAACTTCGGTTTTAATAATGAGACCCGTGCGTCGAATGTGTTTCAAAAAGAGCTGAGCGAAGACGCCGAGACGATCAGACAAAAAGCATCGCATGAGTTTGAAGCGTTCGCTGCCAAGTTGAAGTCTCACGGTGTTAATGTGCGTGTTTTCGACGACACGCCGTCGCCCGCTAAAACCGACGCCGTCTTTCCGAACAACTGGATCTCGTTTCACGCCGACGGAACGGTTATCTTGTATCCGATGCTGTCATCCAACCGTCGTCTCGAAAAACGTGCCGAGATCATCGAAGCATTAAGAAACGAATTTGAGATCACAAAAATCATCGATCTCTCAGCGTACGAAGATGAAGACCGTTTTTTAGAAGGCACCGGCAGCGTCGTTTTTGATCATGAACACAAAATCGCATATGCGGCGGTGTCACCGCGAACGGACAAAGAACTGTTCGTTAGTCTTTGTGAAAAATTGGATTACGAGCCTGTGACTTTCACCGCCCGTGACCGCGCCGGAGTCGAGATCTATCACACAAATGTATTGATGTGCGTGGGCGAGCGATTTGCGGTTGTTTGTCTTGAGAGCATAACGGACGAGCATGAGCGTGCGGACGTGGCCGACCGGCTGACAGCGACAAGTCACGAGATCGTCGATATCACATTCGAGCAGATGAACAGCTTTGCAGGCAATATGCTCGCGGTAGCCGACAATCTGCTGGTAATGTCACAAAGCGCCTACGACAGCCTGAGCGGCGCACAAATACACACGCTCGAGAAGTATTGTGAACCGCTACCGCTTGCGATCCCAACGATCGAAACCGTCGGCGGCGGTAGCGCAAGATGCATGATCGCGGAGATATTTTTACCAAAGACGTGAGAGTTTAGGGACTTCTTTGCGATCTTGGCGTCTTTGCGTGAAACCAATTTCCGTATCACGCAAAGACGCAAAGCACGCAAAGTCAAGGAATTCCTACGGCCTAACCTCATATTCCGCCTTCGAGACCCCCAACATCCATTTGTCGAACCACCCGACGATATGCTGAAGGCGCTCGATGCGGTGCCACGGCTGGCCGGAGCGCGAAAGGTCGTGACCCTCGTTTGGAAAGCGCACCATCACGGTCGGGACTTTACGATACTTGAGCGCACGGAAAAGCTCTTCACCCCCGGCATTTGGCGGCGTTCGCCAGTCGGCTTCGCCGAGTATGAACATCATCGGCGTTTGAATCTTTGCGACATGCGTTATCGCCGACCGCTCGCGAAAACCCTCAACATCCTCAAATGGCGCCCCCTTGAACCACGCGGGTTGAAACTGCGTGAAATCAGCCGTGTACCACCAGTTCGCCCAGTCCGAAATGTCGCGCTGCGAAACAGCCGCGGCAAAGCGATTTGTTTTTGTAACGGCGTAATTTGTCAGCACGCCGCCACCTGATCCGCCGGTGATCCCGAGCTTTTTGTCGTCGATATAGCCGCGTTTGATGACCTCGTCGACCGCGGCCATCAGATCGAGATGATCGTCGCCGGGATATTTGTATTGAATGATGTTGCCAAAATCCTGCCCGTAACTCGTCGAGCCGCGAGGGTTTGGATAGACAACCACGTAGCCTTTCGCCGCCATCCACTGAAATTCGTGATCGAATGTGTAACCATATGCCGCATGCGGGCCGCCGTGGATATTCAAGATCAGCGGGTACTTTTTCGACGGGTCAAAATCAGGCGGTTTTTGAACCCACGTCTGTACTTTCTTCCCGTCAAAAGACGTGTACCACACATCGTCGGGTTCGGTGAGATTCAGTTTTGAAAACAGCGCGTCGTTGAGCCGCGTCAACTGTCGCGCGCCTCCACCGTTGCGATCCGCGACATAAAGGTCGCCTATTCGCGTCGGCGTGGTCAGCGTGTAAACGAGCTTTGTTTTGTCAGCCGTCATGCGATAACTCAAGATACCTTGATCGCCGCGCGTGACCTCGGTCATCTTGCCCGTCTCGGCGTCGAACATCGCGAGATTTGATCTTCCCTCTTTTGCGTATCGCTCGATGATGCCCTTGCCATCCGCCGTCCACATCGGCGCGTTCTGACCGCCTGCACGTGGCGGAGCCTGATCGCCCGTCAAACCGCCCGCAATGTCAAAATCGAAATTCGCCGTCAGGTTGCGCGGTGTGGCATTCGATGTCGCGTCCATCACCCACAGGTCGGGCTGCGTGTACGACTGCACGGGCTTTGGCGACGCTGACGCGGCGAACGCAAACCGCTTGCCGTCAGGACTCAGGCTCATCGCTCCGACGCCCATCGGTACTTTTGTCAAGAGCTGGTCGGCCCCACCGTTTGGAGATACGAAATGGATCTCGGTCTGCGGCGTTTCGTCATAATACGGCTCGGGCGAGCGGTTTGTGACGTAAAAAATTCGAGAGCTGTCATGCGCCCAAACGGCTCCGCCCTCGCTAAACGCGCCGCTGGTCAACTGCTTCGGCTGCTGCTTGTCGTCCGAGCCTTTTGGCGCTGGGATCACCCAAATATGCCCCGGCCGAGTCGGATCGAGATAACCGCCACCGTCCGCTCGATAAATAGCTCGAGTGATCACGCGTACGTCCGATTCTCGCTCGCCGGGCATGGGCGTCCCGACCTGTCGGGATTGTCGGGTAAGGTCGTCCGGATTCGCGGTGCTGCCAAATGCTATCCATTTGCCGTCCGGCGACCAAACTGGGCCGCCGGCCCCGCGAGGCAAGTTTGTGATTTGCCACGAGTCGCCGCCTGACATCGCCAGCATATAAAGTTGCGGCGCGCTCTGTGGGCCGGAACCATCGCCGCTTCGCACAAACACAAGGTGCCGGCCGTCCGCCGACCAACGCGGAGTCGTGTCGCGCGTGCCGCTAGTCAGTCGTCGCGGCTCTTCGCCGGCGCTTGTCGCGACCGTCCAGATCGACGTGTCGTAATTCGTCTTTGCGGCATTAACGCTCACACGGACAAACGCAACAGTCGCGCCGTCAGGCGAGACCTGCGGATCGCCGACCCACACAAAATCGAACAGATCCTTTTCGGTAACGCTGCGTTTCTGCGCCGACGCACAGACCGCAAAAACAAGTAATAGTACCGAGAGACGAACGAGGGCTTTACGCATACGATTCTCCTATTGAAATTTATTTGGCTAGTACGAACACCTTAGCAATTTGGTTACAAAACCTGTAACCTGCGCTTCATTTATTTAGTTTCCACGAGCGCCCGCTCAAGTTCCTGCTTGAGGGTCACTGGCGTCCATTCATTGCCCGCGAGGATCTTGGTCACCTTACCCTCGGGCGAAATGACTATTGTGCGCAGACTATGGTTGAATTGGGTCCTATCGTTTTGATCGACCTCGTATCGCAGGCCATAGAAATCCGCGAGGGCACGCACCTGCTTGTCAGCGCCGACGGCGAGCTGCCAAACGCCGAGCGTCGTAGCGCCTTTGCCCATGTAGCCGAGACCGTATGATCTCAGTTTCGCCGGCGTGTCGTTTTCAGGATCGAACGAGATCGAAAGCAAGCGAATCTTATCGCGCAGTTCTGCGTTGTTGTTTAATTGAAGAGCGAGGTCGCTAAAGTTTGTCGACATCCGAATGCAGTAATCGGCCAACGGACAGCGGGCGTAGATGAACGTGATCGCCAACGCTTTCCCGCGAAAATCACCCATCGTGATCTTTTTGCCGTCCTGATCCGTCAGCACAAAATCAGGCGCGTCTTTGCCGATCTGCGCAAAACGCTCATCGGTCGGCGGCGGCTCTTGTCCCGGCTTCAGAGCCGCTACAATGCCGATATTTTCGAGCCAATACGGCTCATCCGCCGTGTTGTCAACGACGAGCTCAGCCCTGATCTCGCTGCCGGGCGTCAGGTCGTCCCAAACCCAATCGGCACGAATGGGAAAGTCCATCGTCATCGCCGGCATGTAATCCGCCACAGGTTCGTGATCGATCGTCGCTTTTTTTGCGCCCCTGTCTACAGAGACAACTTTCCCTTTCAAGGGATAGCGTTTTGCGAGCGGTGAACCGTTGTTAGCGGGGTTGGTGCCGCATGCGGAAAGAAATAAAAGGACAAGTAAAAAAACGAAACTCTGACGCATAAATTTCATTCTGAACGACTAGTCGCTTTTAGCGCAAGCCGTTCATCGTAAAGATACTGATACATGCGGTAATTCGCCATCACCTTCGCAGCATAGTCCTTTGACTGGCCAAAGACGATCTCGGGCATATAGCGGTCCTCCTCACTGGAATTCACGCGCCCGAGCCAGCGTTTTACATTCGTCTCACCGCCGTTGTATGCTGCGGCAACCGCCTCGTATCGTTCAGGAAACATCGCAAAAAGCTTTGCCAAATATTGCGAACCAAATTCGATCGAGGTCTCGGGATCATACATCTCATCGTCCGAGTAAAAGCGGTAACCTAACTCATTCGAAACGCTAACGCCGGTCGTGTGAATAAACTGCATCAGGCCACGTGCCACCGCTGCCGATCGAGCATCGTTTCGGAATCTCGATTCCTGCCTCATGATCGCAAGGACAAATCGCGGATCGACACCTTGCGGCGCCGAATATCGCCGCAGTTCATCGGCAAACGGCACGGGATAGAGCATCGAGAGTTGTTCGCGAGGCATTAACTCGATCGGAAAATCAACCGCCACTTTTTTCCACTGCGCTTCGGCCTGCGACAATTCAGATGCGGCCTTGTCAGGTAAAGCTTCGTCGCTGAGCCCGAACTCAACCAAACGTTTTACAGCGTCGGTTCTCGCGATAGTTGACGCCGCGATTTCCGCTGGAAGTTGGTAATTCGGCAGGCGGCGAAACTCCGATCTGAGAATGTTGAGAGCGCGTTCTCGGATTTCCCGGTTCTCTGTCAGCCGCAGAACGCTCTGAGCGCTAACTCGTCGCGTCACGGCGTCCTTTGCCTGCAGACCGTTTGATAACGCCGCCAACTTATTCGTAATAGATGGTTTAGACGCTTCATCTTTCGCGAGCTGACTCAGCCTTTGGCTGGCTCGCCAGCCATAGTACTCGTTTCGGCCATCTGGAATCGACAAATACGTCTCGATAGCATCATCGAATCTGCCCAACCTCTCTGCCATAAGCCCGCGCAAGAACGCAACTTCGCCTTCTGTCGTGCCGCCCGGTACACTCGCTCCGCCGAGATCGCCAAACGTCTTGAGACGATCAAGAGCCGCGAGTGCTTTTTGCCAGTCCTCTTTCGATAAATGAATCCTCGCTTCGGCAAACACGGCGAGAGCCTCGGGAAGCTTGCCCTTAAAGATCTCGGCGGTTTTTGCGCACCATTTTAGTGCATCCGTGTCCGAGCCTTGATCGCGAAGAACATCGACGATGTTGAGGTATGCACGATCGAGTTTTTCGTCCCCGCCGTTTTTGTCAATGAAGTTGTTATAGCGAGTTATCGCTTCTTTTGTTTTGCCGACACGCGAATACGCAGCTGCCGCCTGAAGCAGGGCGTCTTTTGAGATCGAGCTGTTCGGAAATTGTTCGAGCACACGTTCGTACCACGCCAACGCCTCGACAAAGTTCTCTTTTTGCGCAAACCCGCGTCCGATCTGGAACAAAGATGCGGCAGCCTCTTCGCCGTCGCGGTTTGCGGCGAACACAGCCTCGAAGTGAAGTTTTGCTTCGTCAAAGTAGCGATTAAATTGATAAATATTGGCCCGTCGCCAGTGTTCAGCTTCCGACACCTCGTTGGCGTTTATCGCGTCCAGATTTCGTGCCGCGGCGAGCGCCGCGTCGTCGGGCCGATCGGCTTTTGCCGTGCTGTCCAATATATCGTCAAAGATCGTTTTTGCTCGCGCGACATCGCCCGACATTCGATACGCCTCGCCGAGCAGCGCGCGCGCGTCGCGCGTGCTCTCGATGGACGGCTTGACGGCACTCTTTGATCCGCGTGAGAGCAACGCAACGGTCTGTTTGTAGTTCTCTGATTCAAAGGCGTTTCTTGCCAATCGATGTTCGATGGCCACCTTAAAATCGTCATCGGCCGTTAACATCTTCACCTCGTTCAAATAGATGCGCTCAAGCAACAAATTACCTGAGGCCCGGGCGATGCGGGCAAGATGTGCGATGGCGTAGTCACGCAAAACCGAGTTGCGCCGGGCGACCGAGTGATAATTTGCCAGCGCCGTCGCCGTCAGCCCTTCAAGTTCGGCGGCGCGTGCGAGCAGATAATCGTAATCTTGCGCCGTAAACTGTTTTGGATCGGACAACTTGAGTGCGGATAGTTTTTCGATGAGGGCGACATGATCGCGTTTTGCGACGAGGTCATCGACCGACGAGTTTACACCCGTTTGCCCGGACGACACGCCGCTTGCGACAGACAACACAAGCACCGCGATCAAAGTCGCTAAACGATTCATCAGCCGGATTTTAGCAAACTTTGTGGCTTTAAGATAAAATCACATTTTGGCCTTATGCCAGCTCGAATATTAAGCGGAAAAGAGATCTCCACTTCGATAAAGCGCGAAGTAGCCGACGAAGTCGCCGAATTGCTCGACGTTCACGGCATAACGCCGTGTCTTGCGGTCGTGCGAGTTGGCGAGGACGCCGCGTCGGCGGTGTACGTCGGCAGTAAAGTTCGGACCGCTGAGGAGCTCGGCATCAGATCAGAGCATATACATTTTGCTGCCGACGTCTCTGAGAAGGAAATTTTGGCCGCGGTTACGACCCTCAACGAACGGAGCGATGTCGACGGCATTCTTGTCCAATTGCCGCTGCCCGATCACGTCAACGAACGCGAGATCATTGAAAAGATCGATCCCGAAAAAGACGTCGATGGCTTTCACCCGGTGAATGTCGGGCGGTTGTCGCAGGGCTACCCGTCACTTGCTCCGTGCACACCGGCCGGCGTTATCGAGATCTTGAAAAGATCCGATATCGAGATCGCCGGCAAGCATGCCGTCATTGTTGGCCGCAGCAATATCGTCGGCAAACCGATGGCCGCGATGCTGCTAAACGAGAGTGCGACCGTCACCGTTTGCCATTCTCGAACACGCGACCTCGGCTCGTTTACGAGGCAGGCGGACATTCTGGTTGCTGCGATCGGTCGACAAGCTTTTATCTCCGCCGAACACATTGGCGAAGGTTCAACTGTGATAGACGTCGGCATTAACAACCTGACCGACGCAAAACTAGCTCTCTCGTATTTTGAAGGAGAGGAACTTGAGCGACGATTAAGAGCGATCAGCGAGCGCGGCTTTACACTAGTCGGCGATGTTAACCCGCGAGATGCCGCGAGCCGTGCCGCGAACTTTACGCCCGTGCCTGGCGGCGTAGGTCTTTTGACCGTTGCAATGTTGATGAAAAATACTGTTACCGCAGCAAAAAACCGAAGGCTAGAATAGCCACAAAAAGCACAAAAGACACAAATGCCAGTTTTCTTTATTTTGTGTATTGTGTGCATTTTGTGGCAAATAACAATTATGAATTTTGAAGAATATCAATCTGAAGCAAGTCAAACTGCACTCTATCCAAGACGGATGGCGAATCTCGACTATCCGACGCTCGGTCTCGCCGGCGAGGCTGGCGAGGTCGCAAATATCGTCAAGAAGATCCAACGCGATCATGATGGCGTGATCACCGATGAGATCCGCGGCAAATTAAAAGACGAGCTTGGTGACGTGCTCTGGTACATATCGGCGTGCGCCGACGAGCTTGGTTTGACGCTCAACGAGATCGCCGAATTTAACGTCGGCAAACTCGCAAAACGGCATAATCGCGCAGCCTGATGCTAAAAGTTGGGCTTACAGGTTCGATCGCCGTCGGCAAAACTTTTGTTTGCGACGTCGCGCGCGAACTCGGCTGCCACGTGCTCGACGCCGACAGACTTGCCCGTAACGCGGTAGCAAAAGGCAGCGATGGACTTGCTGAGATCATCGAACATTTTGGCAAGGATGTATTGCTAAGTAACGGAGAGCTTGATCGAAAAAAGATGGCCGCGATCGTTTTTGCCGATGAAGAAAAACGGGTGCTGCTGAATTCGATAGTGCATCCGCGTGTTATCGAGGCTCAGGACGAATGGCTCAGCAAGCTCGAAAAAAAAGACGCCGATGCGATCGCGATTGTTGACGCAGCATTGATGATCGAGTCCGGCGGCTACAAGCGCTTTGATAAGATCATTGTTGTATGGTGCGCCGCTGATATACAATTGAGCCGCCTGATGGGCCGCGACAATTTATCGCCGGACGACGCCATAGAACGCATCGGAGCACAGTTGTCGCAGGAAGAGAAAAAGAAGTTTGCCGACTATTTGATCGACACCTCGGACGGATTTGAGGATACGAGAAAGCAAACAACTGCGGTCGTCGCCAAGCTCCGAGAACTCGCGACAGAATGATCGATCAGAGTTTTAAATCATTATTTTGCGCGCATTCGCTGATCGCTATTGCCGCGCTTTCGCTTCTCTCGTGTACACAGATCCAAAAACCGGTCACCGAACCGTATTTCGCGGTGACAGCGCCTCCCGCGGTGCAAGAATTTCGTTGGAGCAATGGCAACCGGCCAAAGAGTTTCGATCCTGCGCGCGCATCTGCCGCGCCCGATACAGACATCGTACGAGCGATCTTCGAGGGCCTCACCGAACTTGACCCGCGTTCGCTCGAGGCGATTCCGGCTGTAGCAGAAAAATGGTCTGCGTCGGACGATAATCGAATTTGGACCTTTAGTTTGCGACGGGACGCACGCTGGTCGAACGGTAAACGCGTGACCGCCCAAGATTTTGTCGCCTCTTGGAAACGCCTTCAAACACTCGGCGAAAAAACCGCACATCGCGAACTGCTCAGCAACATCGTTGGATTTCCGCCGGATGATTCGCCACCCGGAGCCGAGTCCACCGACTTTTCGCAGGCCGCGGAAAGCGATTCGTCGACGGTAGGAAGCGAACCTTTTAGCTCGAAGGTCGAACAAGGCGCGCAACCCAATTCGGACGACCAAAATGTCGACAGATCCAAGAAGGAACTGTCAAAGATCGCCGTCGTGGCCGCCAGCGACCTCACGTTGACGGTAACGCTCATTTTGCCCGATAAAGATTTTCCAAAACTTGTCGCAAACCCTATCTTCCGGCCCGTGTACGGCGTCGGAGCCGAATTCGAAAAAGCTCCAACAGATAAGAACATTGTGACGAATGGAGCGTTCACGGTTCTCGAGTCGAGCACAAGCGGCGTTGTGATCGAAAGATCGAACACCTATTGGAACAAAGCCGCGGTTAGGCTCGAACGCATCAGGTTTGTGCCCATGGAATCGGCCGAGGCCGCACTCGGCGCGTATAAGAAAGGCGAGGTCGATGCCGTGACAAACGCACACTTTGAACCGCTTGCGTTGAAACTATTAGCGCCCTTTGAAGATTTTCGCCGCACAAAACACAGTGCTCTTAACTTTTACGAATTCAACACCGCTAAACCGCCGTTCAGCGACCGCCGCGTGCGCGAAGCCCTAGCAATAGCCATCGACCGCGAACGCCTTATCGAGACCGAGCTCGACGGCACGGCGCAGGCCGCGACAGACTTTTTACCGCATGGTGAAAAAAGCAAAACGACGGTTTCGTTCGATGCAAAGAAAGCAAATGACCTTCTCGAAAAAGCGGGCTACCCTAACGGTGTCGGCTTTCCGCAAATACAGCTTGTCATCAATCGCAACAATACCCAACAGCGCGTCGCAAACGCCATCGCCAAAATGTGGAAGCAGCATTTGAGTCTCACAACCAAGATCGTAGCCGTTGAAACGAACGAGATCGAGACTGTTCGTAGTTCGGGTGAGTTTGACCTGATCAGGCGCGGCGTCGTCCTGCCCACTACTGACGAGGTAGCGAGCCTGACCGCTATCTTTCGTTCGCTCGAGAAGACCCAGCATGCCGCACCGACAAGGCCTAAAACCACTGAGACAGGCGAAACGCCCGGGCCCGACACCACGCATTCTACCGATCGAACCGACGTGGCCAGCGAAGTAGAAACAAAAGCAGGTGAGGCGTCATTGCCTGACCTTATGACGCGCGAGGACGCCCTGTTCGACGTGCTTGCGATACCGCTTTATTTTCCAGAGTCGTATGCGATCGTAAAACCTTATGTTTACGGCTTTGACACGAACGCGCTCGACTCGCCGCTGATAAAGCAGATCGGCATAAACAGCAACTGGCAGCCGCCAAAGAATGCAGCTCAAAATTAGAATCAGGCTAAATGAATCGCGAGAATAACAACTTGATCTCGATCCGCGATCTTACAGTCTCTTATCGCACGGGAGGCGGGCTGTTTCGCGGCTCTAGAAGTTTCGATGCCGTTGACAGCGTTTCGCTTGATATAAAGAGGGGCGAGACCTTAGGACTGGTCGGCGAGTCAGGTTGCGGTAAATCGACGCTCGGCAAGGCGATCCTGAAACTCATCGAGTCATCCGGCGGCTCGATCCTTCATAACGGTACCGATATCACTCAGATCTCTCACGGCCCTATGCGCGAACTCCGCAAGAATGCGCAGATGATCTTTCAGGACCCATACGCGAGTCTCGACCCAAAACTGAGCGTGGGTCAGATCATCGCCGAGCCGTTGCGCGCGTTCAAACTCAATGCGAGCGGCGAAACCGTTTCAGCGTTGATGGAAACGGTCGGATTGAGTCGCGAACTCAATGACCGGCGTCCGCGCGAATTGTCGGGCGGCCAGCGCCAGCGCGTCGGCATCGCACGAGCGCTCGCGACGAGCCCCGACCTCATCGTCGCTGACGAAGCGCTCTCAGCCCTCGACGTTTCTATCCAGGCGCAGATCATGAATTTAATTAGTGAGTTAAAGGCGACGCGTCAGTTGACGATACTCTTTATCTCGCACGACCTGCGCGCCGTCCAGCATATGTCCGATCGCATCGCGGTCATGTATCTCGGACGTATTGTCGAGATCGCCGACGCCGACGATCTCTATCGCGAACCACTCATGCCATATACGTACGCTTTGCTCTCGGCAATTCCGAATCTTGAAACAAAACGCGAGCGGATCATTTTGAAAGGTGATGTGCCGTCGCCGCACGATCCGCCGTCGGGCTGCCGCTTTCGCACGCGATGTCCGTACGCGATCGCAGAGTGTTCAACGACGACGCCGACTCTCGTCGAGATCAAACCACGCCACTTCGCCGCTTGCATTCGTATAAGTGGGAAACGTCCGACGATCGAATCGACATCCGTCATCAACGCGCAGCTATAACTCTCTGGACTCCACTGACTGCCCGAGAGTCAGATTCGGCACGGTCAAAAAAACTACTGTTATCTGGCATTAAAGAAATCAGATCCCGTCCTTCCGCTTGACAAATTTCATAAAAAGGAGGGTAATGCTTTCATAATAGAAATTGGGCTGCGTCATTCCTAGTAAGAAGTAGCGTTCATTGGCCGGTCCGATTACAAGGTCACCGAATGATTTGGTAGATACGGCTTCGATTTCCCGCGTCGAAATTCTTCCATAGAATTCCCCCGCCCGAAACCCCAGCCAAAACAATACAACTTTATCTGGTAGGACAACGGGAGGGTTTTATGTCCAGACGAAAGAGAGAACGGAATGGAACGCGGACACTCTTGTCCGCATCTGAGGACGGAACGCGGACGCCCTCGTCCGCATCTTCGCAACATCGCAATGCCGAAAGCGTTGGCATCGCTTCGCGACTCCGCAAACATTGGGTCGTCTCAGCGATTGTCGCGCTTTTGTTATTCACGACGACCGCGCTCGCTTTGAAATATCTCGACGAAGATGCAAAGCGGCAGAGGCTTCTTGTCAGTAGCCCGCACGTCAGTAAGGGCTCAACATCATGGCTTGATACGATCAATCCGTTTGTGACTGCACCCGCTCCGCCACCAACGCCACAACTCTCGAAAGAACTAATTTATGCTGGCCAAAAATTACTCGCTGTTGAAGATGCAAATGCGTTATCCGCACCGCCGGCCGATCTTGCGGTCTGGCGACCGTCGAGCGGAGTGTACTACGTGTTGGGCGGTCCGGGCTCACAGCAAACATCTTATCAATGGGGATCATCGGGCGATGTTCCCGTTCCCGGCGACTTTGACGGCGACGGCAAGACCGACTTCTCTGTGTTACGTCCATCAACCGGTGTCTGGTGGGTCACAAAGTCATCGGACAACACATTCTATTCGTACCAGTTTGGCATAGGCAGCGACATTCCCGCTCAAGCCGATTATGACGGTGACGGGCGAACTGATATTGCTGTCTGGCGGCCTACAACTGGCGTCTGGTACATCGTTCAAAGCGGAAGCGGTAATGTGCAATACGCAACCTACGGTATAAACGACGACATTCCTGCACCAGCCGACTATGATGGCGACGGACGTGCAGACATTGCGGTCTTTCGGGATTCGGAACACAAATTCTACTCGATCAATTCCTCGAATAACGCCCCTCAGTATGTGGTGTTCTCTGGAGTGGCGACCGGAGCTTCACAAGTCTCGGGCGACTACGACGGCGATGGCCGCGCAGACTATGCGTTGCGAAGCGGGGCAAGCTGGATAGTCCGCAGCAGCAGCACCGGTAACAGCACAACGACTACTCCCTCCGGCGACCTTGCCACCGACAAAGCCGTCCAGAACGACTACGACGGCGACGGTAAAGTCGATATAGCCGTCTGGCGCGACTCAAACGGCAATTGGTACATACGCAAATCAGCAAGCAACGGCGAGTTGCGTCAAGAGGCGTGGGGCATGACCGGCGACATCCCCGTCCCGGCGTATTACAGGAGGTAGCCATGACAAGCAGAAAGATATTCAACCGTGAAGTAAC
>JBJXFZ010000054.1:0-2682 GCA_046154245.1 Pyrinomonadaceae bacterium | reverse complement strand
TCTCGATAGTTGCTGCCCGCCTATGCTTTTCGCCTGCGATCTCATCGATCTTTGCCAGTATCTTTTCTTCAATTATTAACGAAGTTCTTGCTCTCATTATTTTTAACCTTCCAATTTCGTGTTCAGCCTGTTCAGGACGGCCGAATCAAGTTCCTTCTTTATCACATCGATCCCGATCTTGTTGATTATCTCCTCCGCAAAACCGTAAGTCAGTAAGTTGCGTGCGAGCGCCTCGGGCAGGCCGCGGGTGAGCAGATAAAACAACTCTTCTTCCTCGAGCTGACCGACGGTTGCCCCGTGCGCGCATTTTACGTCGTCGTTAAAGATCTCGAGCTGCGGTTTTGTATCGACGCGGGCGTCGTTCGAGAGGAGGAGATTTTTGTTCGATTGCTTTGCGTCGGTTCCCGATGCGTTTTCGCGAACAAAAACTTTTCCATTAAAGACTCCCCGCGATTTGTCATTGAGCACGCCTTTGTACGTTTGATGCGAAACGCAATCTGGCACCGTGTGGTCGATGATCGAGTGAGTGTCGTGATGCTGGAGGCCGCCCAGCATATAGAGCCCGTCAACAAACGCCTCACCTCCGGTGGCCGTAAATTTTAGCCACATGTCGTGCCGAGACATCGCACCGCCGAGATTAATGTTTGTCGAATCGTATCGGCTGCCGCGACCGAGCGAAACCTCGGTGACGCCATAATTAAACGCGTCGGGCGAATCTCTCTGCACACGATAATGCGTGAGATTCGCATTGTCCTCGACAATGATCTGCACCGCAGTGTTTGTAAAGCTCTTTGCACCGGACGAGTAAGTTTCGAGAAGCGTCGCTTTGCTTCCGGTCTCGGCGATCACGACGACATGCGGAAAGATCGCCGAGCCATCCGTGGCAGCGAAGCGGAATTCCAACGGCTTTTCGACTACGGTGTCTTTCGCGATCCTAATGACCCGGAACTCGCCAAATGCGAGATTGAGCGCCGTAAACCCGTTGCGCGTATAACAAAAATCATTCACTGGCGCCAGATCATCTGTTGATATTGACGAGAGAGAGCTGTCGACCTTCCACCCGGCGCCGAGCGCTGAAGAAACATTTGTGTATTTCCAGTCCTCGTGCTTCGGCGTTGGAAAGCCGTTTGCAGCAAAGTGCGCAAACGCCTCTTCGCGCAGTCGGCGAAGAACTGCGTCGCTCTCGCTCTCAATGAATCGGTTAAAATCTTCCGTAAAACTTGTCTTCATTACGGCTGTTGGTAATGTCATTTCTAAAACACCTTGATCAAACTAAATCCAACGTCGCACGCGGCCGCAAAAATCGCGGTACTTGTCGCCGTGTGCGCCGGTCAAAAATTCTTCCTCAAGCCGCACCTGCACCTGGATCAGCACGTCTGCCATAACCGCGGCAACCAGCGTCACCGCGTTTGGCATCGCGAGAAAAAAACCGAGCAGCGTGACGCGATTGCCCAGGAAGATCGGGTTTCGCGAAATACTAAACAAACCGCGCTCGATCAGCTCGGTCCTGTTCTCGGCGTCGATGCCGATCCGCCACGCATTACCCATGTGAAACTGAGCGAGGGCCGTCCAAACGATGCCGGCCGTCATCACAACGAGACCGGCGATCTGAATCGCCGAATTTTCAAGCCAAACGATCGGCGTCGTGAACTCATAAACACGCGGCGAAAACGCAAATGCCAACGTTACGAAAACCAGTAACGCAGCGGGTACGCGATACAAAACGCCGACAAAATCTATCGGGCGGTCGAGGTCGCCGCGAACAACGTACGGATTGACGCCCGTGCGTTTGTAAACCGATAACGACCGCCACAAGAACGCGACTACGAAAAACGCCAACAAGTAGAGCGGCAAGATGATGCGTAAAGAGTCCCTCAACTATTTGCCGGCCGCCTTTACCCAGTCGTAGCCTTTTTCTTCGAGCTCGAGCGCAAGCTCCTTGCCGCCCTCTTTTACGATCTTGCCGCCCGCGAGAACGTGGACCATGTCGGGTACGATGAAATTCAAGAGTCGCTGATAATGCGTCACGAGAATGATCGCGTTGTCCGCCGAGCGAAGTTTGTTGACGCCCTCGGCGACGATGCGTAGCGCATCGATGTCGAGGCCCGAATCCGTCTCGTCAAGTATCGCGAGTTTTGGCTCGAGCACGGCCATCTGCAAAATTTCGTTGCGCTTCTTTTCGCCGCCCGAGAAGCCCTCGTTCACCGAACGTTTGAAGAACTGCGGGTCCATATCGACGATCTTTGCCTTTTCTTTCAGGTAATCGTTAAACTCGAGCGGGTCGAGCTCCTCGCGGCCGGCGTGTTTCATCTTCTCGTTATACGCGAGGCGCAGAAACTGCGAATTCGATACGCCCGGCACCTCAACAGGATATTGAAACGCCATAAACACGCCGCTCCGTGCGCGCTCGTCAGGCTCGAGCTCAAGCAGATCTTTGCCTTCGTACAAAACCTCGCCCGAGATCACTTCGTAACTCGGGTGACCGGCCAACACCTTCGACAAGGTCGATTTACCCGAACCATTCGGCCCCATGATCGCGTGAACCTCGCCGGTCTTAACCTGCAGATTCAGCCCCTTCAAAATTTCTTTGCCGTCGATACCGGCGTGTAAGTTTTTTACTTCTAACAACATAATTTCTTTAGCCACAGAGATCACCGAGAACCGTGAGAAGCGGTCTCCAAA
>JBJXFZ010000039.1:0-21879 GCA_046154245.1 Pyrinomonadaceae bacterium | reverse complement strand
GACGATTACAACGGCTTCAGACCACACAGCTCGCTATGTGGTCTGACCCCGAATCAGGTTGTCGAAAGACATCGCGAGACCCGGAATTCTCTACTTTAGACTGGCATCGAAAAGGGGAGCAGCTCATTCTGACCGGAAACTGTATTCTTGTCTGGTACTATTTTAGGGGAGGGTTACACGACGATAGAACTGACTTTGCTGTTTTTTCCCCAACGGGCGGACTTTGGCAGATTTATAACAGCAATGACGAGATCTATACATTTGATAATTGGGGGACAAGCGGAGATATTCCTGTTCCATCAGCGTTTAATCGATAATCTGGGAGAGTCAAAAACATGGGAGTTGAATATGAATAAGAAATTAGCAATTTTGGTAATAAGTTGTTTAGCGGTTTTGGGCACGTTCATTTTCGTTTATCCAATCCTAAAGGGCTACGCCCAAATAGCGCAGGAACAGAAAGAAAAGCAAGACTTAGCACTTCAAACTGTAAGAGGACAGCCTCTCTCGAATAGTTTCTTCGAGACATTGGTGAATGAAGAAAAGTCACAAAATGTATCGTCGAAACTAAAGAAAGCTTTTTATTTTTTTCAACCTTCCAACCAGGATGTCAACGCTCTTCGTGTTGCCCATTATGAAGAATCATTCTTGATGTTTTTTGAACAAGATAAAGTTGAGATTCGTGTGACAATTTCCAGATTTGAATCGGATCAACTTGCTATGAAAACATTTGGTTCTTTTTTAACTAGCCAAGGCAGAGTTGAGAGCTTAAACGAATTTGGAGATGAAGGCAGAAAAGTGATTCGGCGGAATGGAAAGCTTGGAAGTTTATCATTCAGAAGGGGGAGCTTTACGGTCTCTATTGGATGTGATTCCGAGAAAATTGCCAGACGTTTCGCTGAATACGCACTCAAGGCGATCGACGGACAATAATTCTTAGACTAACCCAACGCAGGTTTTCGATATACGTGAGCAGAATCTGACGCGCGTGATAATCCGCCCGACGGGACTTGCGTCATGTCGACTTGGTCATCCACGATTAAGGGCTGCACGATCGGCCTCTGGAATATTGTTAGCGTCGATCAAATCGCAGATGTTTTGCACGGCCTGTGCACAAAAAACGCACTATTTGTCCACAATCAGGACAACAGAGTGCCCTAATTGACTAACATAATTTCAGCGTTTTGGATTAACGGGCTTGGCCTTGCGGCGAAGGATCGCGCGGACGTGGTCGACGGCGTTCGAGTACGCGGTCTTGTCGGTTTGCGGACTGCACGCGACGGCGCGGTCGTCGATAAACGCAGCGACGCGCGGTTTGCCGAGGCCCATGTAGACGTCAGCGTAGGGAATCTCGTGCCGCTCGAGCCACTCGACGATCTTTATGCGAAGCTGGCCCGGCGTCAGCACCGTCGGTTCGTATTCGCCGCCGGAGTCCTGCGAGCAGCGCGAGCTGAATATCACAATATCGGCGACCTCGTTTATCTCCTCAGCAAATTCCTTCGCTCCCGGCAGTGGATCGCCGATATGGTCAAAGCCGTGCCAGCCGTCGTATCTCGCGAGCACGCCGTCTAGATCGAGACAAACACGCGGACGCGTGCCCGTTGCGATGGTGCGCTTCTTCGACTTTGTCTTTGATTTTCTGACGACCGGTTCGTTCGCCTTTTTCTTTTTCTTTAACTTCGGCAGCTTTGACGGTTTTGTCGCGAGCATTACCTCGATAGCGTCGCCGCCGTCGAGCCACTCGGCTTCTTCGGGGAACTCAAAATTGTAGATCCGCGTGTAATGCGGTCTCGAATGGTGTCGTCCCGGCAAACGCAGCGTGTAAGGCAGATCGTCTGGGCCGACCTCGCGTTTTGGCGGAAAGATCTCGGGCTTTCGCGGCAGGCCTAAATCTTCCCAATCCGATCTGAGATCGTCGGCAAAGTCGAACACATCCGCGAGCTTGTATTCTTTGTCGAGCAAAACCCAAAGGTGATAACCACCGACGCCGTTCGAGTCCATCACCAGCGGATCCATGCCTAATGAGCGACACTTTTCCGCCCATGCGAACAGCGCGTCTTTGTTTGCCTGAATGATCTCGTCGGCGTTCGCAACCGACTCGTCATGCAGATCGATATCGACGGCAAACCATTTGCACGTCGCGTGATCCGATATCGAGAACATCCCGACGAGATGATTTGGCGCTTTGCCCGAAAAGTGTCGCTCGAGTTTTGTCGTCGTCACCATGTCTGTGCCGAGTTTACGGCGCTCCTTGATCGGCAGCATGACGACGCTGACCTTGTCGTTTTTTATCGTGTACTGGCTCCAGACGTCGCGACGATTGACGAGTCTCTTCATCGCCCACTCCGCCAGCTCCGGCGCGTAGCGGATCCATTCCTGCGCGATCCACAACAGCCGTTTGTTGCCGGCAAACTCGATAAAGGGAAGTGTCATGCGGATGATTTTATTGTATTTCGCAGCGAAAGTCAGGAACGTCCGGGCTTTGGCCTATCACAGTATTGTCCGGTTGCGACGTTCTCGCTGGCGCTTGGCACGTTTTTTGTGCTAGAGCCGAAGCTCGACCGTCGAGATGTTTGATTGAACTTTGGAGGAGTGCTGTAAATTCAGTTTTGATTTGTTAAACTCGCTATTATTCAGTCAGCGTGTAATCGTGTCGAATATATTTGGAAAATGAATGAAGAAATACAAACAACTGATTTAACAGCCGTTGAGACAGAAGACGATCAAGTCAATGTGGAACTTTCATTTGCTCGGTTTCTAGAGGAATTTCCAACGAACTCAGGACAAGTCGTAAGCGGTTTCTTCGAGATATCCGAGAGGTATTGCATTAGGAACAACCCACAGCTAAAGCTCTGGTGCGGTGGAGAACATTGCAACGGATATAGAAGGTTCGATGGTTCATGGCAACCTACGAAGTATATCAAACCCGGAGAGGTATGCCGGGATTTCCTTGTCTACGTTTGCCGCGATTGTGGAATAGAAAAGAAAACGTATTGTCTTCTCAGTCGGATTAAGGATGAGCACGGTAACGGAGAAATTCTAAAAGTCGGCGAGTTTCCCGAACTACATATTGAAGTGCCAAATTATCTTCCGAAGTTGTTGGGTGAAGAATGGCCTTATTTTGTTAAAGGCCTCAAGTGTGAAAAACAAGGGTTTGGTATCGCTGCGATGTCTTATTATCGACGCGTGGTAGAAAATCAGAAAGGAAGAATGTTTGAGTCGATGGCCGTGGCGGCTGAGAAGCTACAATTGACTTCTGAAGTTGTTGAGACTTTGAGGGCGGCATCTTCGGAACGGAATTTCGAAACAGCAATTAGTATGGTAAAAGACCATATCCCCGAATCGTTTAAGGTCAATGGGCATAATCCGATGAGGATTTTGTACTCCACGCTTTCTAAACATCTGCATGAAGAGTCAGATGAAGAATCTCTGTCTATAGCGCACGACATTCGAATCGTACTGCAAGATATGTCTCAACGAATAAAGGACGCTTTGCGTGACGATGCTGAAGCACGAGCATCATTGACAAATCTAATGAAAGCGAGGTCAGCCCGGTAGCTTTTAGGGGTAATTTTTTTCATAGCAGCTGCAAGGATCCCGTTATAGAGAGGCTATTTGCACAATACCGAGCCGCCATATCGCCGCTGGTTCCGACAAGTTCCTGCAAGACAAAACAACCAGCCGGGTCAGTAGCCCGCACGTAAGTAAGGGCGCCCGTTATCATTGCAGGCGCCCTTACTAACGTGCGGGCTACGGACACTTTTCCTGCAAGACAAAACAACCCGCGGCGTTCCAATAGACGTCAAAGCAGCGTAACTGACTTACGCAATAAACAATCTTCTAGGAGTTAGATAATGACCTTTCGATCGATCGCCGTTCTTTTTGTTGCTGCAATCGCGGTATTTTTCTCAACAGTTCAGACAAATGCGCAGGGCGTAATTGTGCCGGTCGTGTGTGACTTCAGGCCGTGTCGGCCGATCCCGAGGCCGATGCCGCGACCGCTCCCGAACGCTCTGCCGGTCAAGTCGATAAATATTGACACGAAGATCAACGGGCAGATCGCGACAACGCACGTCGAGCAGGTTTTTCGCAATGACACGCCGTACACTCTCGAGGGCACGTACTTTTTCCCGATACCAGAAACGGCGTCGATAGTGGAATTTGCAATTTGGGAGAACGGCAAAAAGCTCGTCGGCGAAGTGCGATCACGTGAGGAAGCGAGGCGCATCTACGACGAGATCGTCCGACGTCAACGCGATCCGGGCTTGCTCGAATATGCGGGCAAGGACCTGTTTCAGGCGTCGATCTTTCCGATCCCGCCAAACTCGGACAAAAAACTCGAACTCACATACACACAAATCCTAAAAGCCGAGAACGGCACGGTGAATTACCGCTATCCGCTTGGTACGGGGCGGAATGTTTGGTCGCGGAACGGAACGCGGACGCCCCCGTCCGCAAACGGTGTAGATTGTTCAAGGCGGCCTGCCGACTGCGTCGGCATTGCGGACGAGGGCGTCCGCGTTCCATTTGGGACAGTTTCGGGCACGGTCGAGATCACGGGAAAAGAAGCTCTTCGCAACATCTACTCGCCGACGCACGCGATCGACGTAAACAAAAAAGGCGAGACCACGGCGAAGATCACTTTTGAAACAAAGAATAACGACACCGACTTTCAGCTTTTTTACGGGCTGTCGAATAACGACTTTGGGATGTCCCTCGTCACCTATCGCGAGCCGGGCAAGGACGGTTACTTCCTGCTGATGCTTTCGCCAAAGGACGCGATCGCCGAGAAGGAGATCGTCAACAAGGACATAGTCTTCGTGCTCGACACGAGCGGCTCGATGGCGGACGAAGGCAAGATCGACAAAGCGAAAAAGGCTCTTTTGTTTGGCATCAGAACGCTGCGCGACGGCGACCGGTTCAATGTCATAAACTTCGCTGGCGAAGAGCATCTGATGGAGCGTTCGCCTATTGCGGCAAACTCCGAAGGCAAAAAACGTGGTGAGGAATTTGTAAATAAACTCCGACCCGACGGCGGCACCAACATCAACGACGCGCTGCTCGCGAGCCTCAAACAATTTGACAAGGGCGATCGTCCCAAAATGCTTGTCTTCATGACCGACGGTCTGCCGACGGTCGGTGAACAAAACACCGAGCGGATCATCGCCAATCTTAAAGCCGGGAAAAACGTCGATGTGCGAATTTTCCCGTTCGGCTTTGGCTACGACGTCAATACGACGCTGCTCGACAAGATCGGCTCGGAGAATGCCGGCATCTCCGATTACGTTCAGCCGAAAGAGGATCTCGAGGTCAAAGTCTCGAACTTCTTTTCGCGGGTCTCGTCGCCTGTATTGAGCGATCTCGAACTCGACTACGGCCCGCTGCTAGTCGACTACACATATCCGCGTAAGCTGACCGACATCTTTCGCGGGATGCAGCTTACTGTGATCGGCCGGTACAAAAACACGAACGATCTCAACAACATCACGCTGCGACTTACCGGCAAGAGCGGTAGAGAGTCGCGCAGCTTCAGCTACGCGAACCTTGATTTTCCAGTTCGCGACCAGGACAACAACTTCCTCCCGCGTCTGTGGGCTAGCCGCCGCGTGGGCTGGCTGCTCGAACAGATCCGGGCGAATGGCGAGTCAAAAGAAGTTCGCGACGAGGTTGTCGAACTTGGCACGCGATACGGCCTCGTGACGCCCTACACTTCATATCTCGCGACCGATGGTTCGATGGCGAATTTCCGCCAGGACGCACCGATGGCGGCAGACGCGATGAACGCCGGAGCAGCAAGAGCTGCAGAAAAGAAAGGCGCGGGCGCCGTGCAACTGAGCGTTCAGCAGAACTCGATGCAAATGAACACTCAAGTCGTGGCGGTTGAGGGCAAAGACGAACGCGAACAGATCGTGCTTCGCAATTCGGCGCAGAATCAGTTTGTCGCGAATAAGAACTTTATCTATCAGGGTGGCGCGTGGCTGGATTCGGAATTTACGACCGAAGCCAAACTGTCTGAGACAACGATAAAGTTTGCAAGCGATGAGTACTTCAAACTGATCGAACGCGAGCCGGGACTTGCACAATATCTATCATTAGGCGAGCAGGTCGTCGTCGTATGGAAAGGCAAGGTATATAGAATTACGAAGTGATTTGATGCACAGGCCCGCGCGTGAGCAAGGGCGGAACATTTAACGTCTCGCTTCCGCCCTTGCTTACGCGCGGGCTTGAGCAACTTGGTAGTAAACCGCAAACACAAAATCAACATCCGACAAGGTGATTTTTGGCCAACGAAACATTATTCTAGGTCACGGATCACCTTTTCCTTTGCGATCTTTGGGTCTTAGCGTGAGATAATTTCACGCAAAGCCGCAAAGGACGCAAAGAAAGACTCAGGAGACTATGCTGTTGAAGACTCGCTTCCTTATTTTTTCGTTGATTTTGATTTCCGGTTTAAGCGTCCTCGCTCAGCCCGGTTGGATATCGCAGCAGGCGAATCTGAAGGGTGATCTCGTTGCCGTTTATTTCACTTCGTCCGATAAAGGCTGGGTCGCAGGCGACGACGGGTATCTTGCCTCGACAACCGACGGCGGAAGAACGTGGGCGCAATATCCGCTCAACACGACCGAGAACATAAATGAGATTTACTTTCGCAACGAGGACAACGGCTATCTGGTCGCCGGGCGAAAGATGTTCATCACGCGCGACGCAGGTCGCAGTTGGCAGGACATTCGCATCTATCGCAGCGGCGAATTTGGCTTGGCACAACCTGATTTCCTGAGCATTAGATTCTCGGACAAAAAGCGCGGCTATGTGATCGGCTCGCTATTCAAACGTGTCGGCGGTGAGGATATCGTCGTCGATTCGCTGCTGATGCGTACCGAGGACGGCGGCGACACCTGGCGGCGAATCGCTCTGCCGACAAAGGTCGAGTTGTTTCACCTTGATTTTGACGGCAATCAGCGTGGCTGGATCGTAGGCGACGACGGCGTCATCCTTGCCAGCACCGACGAGGGTAACACCTGGATCAAACAAGATTCCGGGACAACGGTGTCGCTGTTTAATGTCGATTTTCGCGACAGCAAAGAGGGCTACGCCGTCGGCGCCGCGGGCGTGATATTGCGAACATCGAACGGCGGCTCGAGTTGGGAAAAGGTTGAAACAAACTTCAAGGCAACATTCCTACGCGTCGATTTTGCGGATGACAAGAACGGCTGGGTCGTCGGCAAAGGCGGCAATATTCTCCGCTCGAGCGATAAAGGCAAGACCTGGACGCGTCAAGAGATCAATACCCGCGAACACCTCTACGGCCTCTACATGGACAAAAAATTCGGCTGGGCCGTCGGTGAGAAGGGCCTCATCCTCAAGTACAAAAAATAACTAAAACCCATCGCTCTGCGTTAACAGTTTGGCAACAAACTGTGTTATATTGCATAACAATTTCCAGCTGTTTTGCGTTAATATATCAAGGCAATTGATAACAATCGAGTTTTTTTAGGAGGAAAACGATGATTAGAGAGCGGTTTTTCAGAGCGTTCGCGCTACTTACTTTTCTATTTGCGCTTTCAAGCGCAGGGTTTTCGCAAGGAACAACATCGAGGGTCACCGGCCTTGTGACGGATTCGTCGGGGGCACCCGTTTCGGGAGCAACCGTGAGTTTGAAACACGAGGGCACCGGCTCGACGTTGAAAACAGAAACCAGCGACAGCGGTGTGTACGTGTTCGATCTTATTCAAGCCGGTTCATACGAAATTTCGGTCGAAAAATCTGGCTTCAAGAAATTTGTATCGAGCAGAAACCCCGCGTTGGTAAATCAACCGACTACTGTAAATGTGGCTCTTGAAGTTGGCGATGTGACAGCCGTGGTCAATGTTATCGGTGCCGTTGAGCAAGTTCAGACGAATAGCTCCGGTAATTTAGGCGGAACGGTCGACCAAAGAACAATTGAAGCGTTGCCTATAGTTGGTACGCGTGGAAGAAACCCACTCGATATTCTAAATTTTCAACCTGGTGTCGCTAATGGTGCGAATACCGGCGGCGGTGTCCACGTCAATGGCTCACGCGATCGCGCTTTTAACTTCACGCTCGATGGAATCGATATCAATGAATCAACAGCAGGCGGATCGAACTTTACACCGCTTCGTCCTAATCCAGATTCGATACAGGAATTTCAGATCGTAACGAGCGGTTTCACTGCTGAGCTCGGCAGAAGTAGTGGTGCACAGGTTACTTTTGTTACCAGATCGGGCTCGAATGAGTTTAGAGGTAATTTATTTGAGTATTATCAAACACCCCGATTTCATGCACGGAGCTATGGGGCGAATGTAAATAATTCTCCTAAAGAGCAATTCGTTCAGCATATTTTCGGCGGCAGTTTTGGTGGGCCATTGTTTGATCCAGGGTTTGGAGAAGGTCGTAGTCCGTCTTTCTTGCGGAACAAAGCATTCTTTTTCGTAAATCTGCAATTTCTCCGAGCATACGACAGTTTATTATCAACCCGAACGGTTTATACACAGTCTGCACGACAAGGGATTTTTCGCTGGGTGCAAGGCGGTGCGAACGGTGTAGGTTCGGTTGATGCCGCAGGCAATCCGATAAATGCTGCATGCAATCCACCCTTCCCAGGCGTGCCGGCGTCGACTCCGTGTGTGAATTCTTACAACATCCCAACTGGTACCGGAACATCCTTGGATACGTTTTTAATGAATTATATTAATGCGATGCCTCTGCCAAACAGTTTCAGTGCAACGGGTGACGGCTTAAATATCGCAGGGTATTTATTTAATTCGCCTCAGCACGAAAAACAGTACGACCTAGTCACAAAGTTTGACTTTAAGCTGAACGATGAAAACAACTTTTACGTTCGATATGCTCAAGGTAAGCAGAACACCTTTGGAGATGCGGCAAACGGTGGACGGCCACGCTTTCCTACAGCTCCAAATTTTGTCGATACATTCCGAACACCAAAAAACTTAGCCGTTAATTGGCGTTGGTCTCCGTCACCAACATTTATAAATGAATTTATTGTCGGGCGCAGCAAATTCGGCTTCACATTTTTAACCCCTGAACCCGATAACTCATATGCTTTCGTTTTCAACTTGCCTACGGATATAAACACAAACTTCTCTTACAACGCTCGCAGTTTTAGAACTTGGCAATTTGTCGACAACATTACTTACGTGTCCTCGCCACACATAATTAAAGCGGGAACAAATATTAGATTAGGCAGGAGTTTTGATGACAGATCGGGTGTTGCCGCAGGAGCCATTGAGCTTGCTTACAACTTTAGTCGAACAATCAACAATAATTTTACATTTCCTACCGCTCTGCCAACAGGAACAGCAATAAACACCAATGACAGGACGCGTCTCGAGAATATGATCAATGACTTATTGGGTCGGGTTGGCACGGTCAGTCAGGCTTTTGTCAATGATCCTAACAATCCAGGTGCATTTGCGCCTCAGGGAACTCGGTGGCTGTTTGAAGCGAATCATCCTGAATTGGATTTTTACGCACAGGATACTTGGAAGCTCAGACCTAACTTGACGGTTGATCTCGGTGCGAGATGGGAAATGCGTTTTGCTCCGACAGCGGCGGGAGGGCGTCCGGTGTTAGTGCCGAATAAATCTATTACCCTTGGTTCTGCCGCCGCCAATGATGTTCGCTGGGTTGAAGGGAAGTTGTTTGACAACGACTATGGCCTGATACTGCCGTCAGTTGGTTTTGCTTGGGATCCCTTCAGCGATGGCAAAACGTCAATTCGAGCAAATTATCGCATGGCATCTGACAGATTTGGCACATTCTTGTTTAGCTCGGCAATTTTTCAGAGCACGCCGGGAAACACGTTTCTCGGCACCAACACAACATTCGGCGGTGGCGGTGGCCTTCTGAGAAATGGACTGCCATCGGTCAACCCAACGAGTTCTCCGTCAGTGCTAAGCACGCCACCATCGTTTAGCACAAATCAACTCAATGTGATGGATCCCGATTTAAAATTTCCGCGCATCCATAACTGGACATTAAGTTTTCAGCGCGAAATTTTGGGCGGAAATGTCATAGAAGTAAATTACATTGGCAAAAAGGCCACAAACTTGTTCGGGACCTATAACACTAATCAGGTTAACATCAACGGCTCGTTGCCGGGCATTAGCGAAACCTTTTTGCAAGCTTTTAATTCTGTGAGAGGGAGCGCGGCATACAACAGCCCGCTCATTAATATGCTGTTTACCGGCAGCACAGGCAATAATGCTGGAACAACACGATTCAGAGCGCTGAATGGAACCGCGATAACTCAGGGCAGCGTCGCTTCCTTAGCTTTAGCAATGTCTCAGCAGACTTGTGTGGCAGCATACGTCACAGCCGGACTCTGCACTGCAGCCGATCAAACAGCCGGAAGGAGAATACTCGATCTTCGTGGCTTCAGCTCATTCTTTCAGCCCTTTTCTCAGTACACCGGCGGTCTTTTTGTCATTGATAGCAACGACTATTCTTTCTATAACGGATTGGAAGTGTCATTCAAGCGCCGTATGAAAAACGGTCTGAGTTTTCAGTTCGGTTATACGTGGGCTTTGTCAAAAGACAGCCGTTCGTTTGATCCAGTATTTACCACAATAGCTACCACCGGCGGCAGCGCTCCAAACACACAGACGGCTGGCAACTATGCTCAAGACGCATACAATCGTCGAGCAAATTACGCATGGTCTGATTTTGATCGACGCCACTCGGTTTTAGGTACATATGTTTACGAGCTTCCGTTTGGCAAAGGCAAATCGTTTGGCTCTGGCACTCCGTCAGTTATCAATTACATGATTAGCGGATGGCAGGTCGCGGGAACGGTTCGAATAACATCGGGCAGGCCGTTTACGGCGTATTCTGGTTTGTTCACATTTAGTCAGACAAACGGAAGTTATGCAAACTGCAATGGTTGCACCAGAAATATGGGCGCATTAGTTCAGGGCAATTTCGATAACACCACAAATCCAAATTTGCGAAACTGGTGGTTTGATGCAGCCCAAAGAAACATGTTCTCGCAACCAAATCCAGGCGAATTCGGCAACACTGGTCGAAACTTTTTTGTAGGGCCAACCTATAAAGAAACGGATATTTCGCTACTGCGAAAATTCCGCTTTACTGAACGCATGAGTTTTGATCTTCGTGTGGACGCGAGAAATCTTACAAATACGCCGAACTTTGCCGCTCCGAGTTCAGTATTGCCGGCCGGCTTCACTCAATCGGGATTCGGAAACAGCATCTTTGGTCGCATAAATGCTGATGTTGCGAATAATGCTCGACGAATTCAATTCTCTGGAAAACTAAATTTCTAAATTGATTTGATTACGTTTACACCGCGGCTCGCGAGGGTCGCGGTTTTTTTATTTGCGAGAAATTATTTACGTTGCTGTCGTGCTTTCGCGGCGAGGCGGGCGAGCTCGGCGGAGCGGGGAAGTGTTTCGACAGCTTTGGCGACTTGCGGGTCGTCTTCGATAAGGACTTGATCGGCTGAGATCGTTCCGTATGCGGCCATTACCAGATTAAATCGCAGACGCAGTTTTATAAACGCCGCATTGGAGCGCAGATCGTCGGCGGTAAAGTCATCGCCAAAATTCTTAAGAGTGAATTCGCTGAAAGCGGCGAGCAATGCGTCGCCTACCTGCATCTCGCCTGAGAGAATGCGTTTGCCCGACGTCGGTTGCTGAGAGCGGTAATTTTCAGTTTCCAAGATGCGTCCCTGGGCGACGTCGCGGGCGAAGAAAAACAGCGGATCGATAAGAGATGCTTGTTTGCGGGTGATCGCTTGAGTCTTTACTTCTTCGTCCGGGTGAATGCCGTCGCCGCCGTAAACTTTGCGGTTCGTTGCCGTGCGTGCCTCAAAAAACGGTTTGTCGATCGCGGTCAGCGGGCTTTTGTGGTTGTAATAGTCACGCAAATTCAGCTTTGAATAATCGCGCTGGATCGAGCGTCCCGATGGCGTTAGATACCGCGCTGTCGTGAGCGTTAGGCCCGAGCCGCTCGGCAGATCGATCACGCTTTGCACAAGGCCCTTGCCAAAAGTTTTTTCACCGACGATCAACGCTCGATCATCGTCCTGAAACGCACCGGCAACGATCTCCGATGCTGACGCCGTGTCCTCGTTTACGAGCACGACCAGCGGCATAGTGTCCGCATTTACGTTTGTCGATCTCCAGACGCGGTTGTCGATACGCGTGCGGCCCTTTTGCGTCAAGATCAGAGTGCCTGCGGGCAAAAAGCGTTCGGCTATTTTGACTGCCTGATCGACGATGCCGCCCGGATTGTTGCGAAGATCGAGTATTAGCGAGCGCATTCCCTGGCGTTTTAGTTCGCGCATCGCAACGTCAAACTCCTGTGCCGTCGTGTAGTTAAACCCTTCGCTAAGTACAATGTACCCGACGCCCGAACGCAAAATATACGAGTCGGGGATAGACGGCTGGGCGACCCGTCCGCGTGAGATCGACAGCGTTTCGACGCGATTTGTTGCAGCTCGTTCGACGGTGAGACGAAACACTGTTCCCGTGCTCCCTCGTATTTTGTCACGCACGATATCCGACGCCAGTCCCGCGGTCTTCTCGCCGTTTATCGCAACGATGCGGTCGCCGTATCGAAGTTGAGCACGCGATGCGGGGGACGCCGGAAACGTAGCAAGCACATAAGTTTCGGTCACGCCGCCGCGTTCAAAATTCGCGATCGTCGCGCCTATCCCTACGTAACCGCTGCGTTGATCGTCGAGCATCTCACGCCACTCGGCACGGTCATAGAACGAAGAATGCGGATCGAGCGCAAGCAGCGCTCCATCGAGAGCGTTTTTTGTGAGTTCGCTGGCCGTGACCTTGCGACCCGTAATGTAGTTGTTCTTTATGAGAGCTTCGGCCTCAAGAATGTCGGCGGCGATGCGCCTCGAAGCGCTTTCTTTTTCGCTCGAGCCGGAACCAACCGACGCTGAGCCGCCCGAAGCCGAAAATGTACTGCCGCGCTTTATCGAGAAAGGTTCTACCGGGGCGCTTGGCCCCTGCAACATCTGCGCCGGGGTGTGAGCGGCAAGTGCCGCTGTCAAAAGGAATTTTGTTGTCCAAACAGAGCGACGCATAGAAGATTTTGCAAAAGCCCGCGCGTGAGCAAGGGCGATAGACGGAACGCCAAACTTTCGCTTCCGCCGTTGAATTGAAAAGCTGCTCGCTGCGTGTACCCTTGCTTACGCGCGGGCTTCTGCAACGAAAAAAAGACCGGCACCTCTTTGGCGGCACCCAACATAAGCGCCGGTCTCACAAGTATGTTTGGCTTATTTATACAGCGAAAAGGCTAGGAATTCCAATTAAAAATCGTTGTTCGAGCGACTTTTGATTTTTTATAGGTGAAATGCTTTCATTGAACTGAGCCCTTACTCACGTGTGGGCGACTGACACATTATGTCCGAAACATTCAAATTACCGCCGCTCGAGATCGAGGAATATACATTAAGCAATGGGCTGCGCGTTGTGCTCAATCCGGACACGGCCGTGCCGGTCGTGTCGATCGCCGTTTACTACAACGTCGGTTCGCGCAACGAGCGCGATGGACGCACGGGTTTCGCCCACCTGTTTGAACACATGATGTTCCAGGGATCGGAGAACGTGCCAAAGGCCGGGCACTTTCAACACATTATGAAAGCCGGCGGCACGATGAACGGCACAACGTCGAGCGAGCGCACCAACTATTACGAGACGTTGCCGGCAAATCAACTGCCGTTGGGGTTGTGGCTAGAGTCGGACAGGATGAGGAGCTTAGCCGTAACGCAGGAGAATCTCGACAACCAACGCGAGGCCGTAAAGGAAGAGAAACGTCTGCGTTACGACAACCAGCCCTACGGACAGATATTCGACCTCATTAACGAGATGATCTACAAGAATTTTGCAAACTCACACTCGACGATCGGTTCGATGGAGCATCTCGACGCCGCGACGGTCGAGGACGTGCAAGAGTTTTTTAGAATTTATTACGCGCCGAATAACGCCGTGCTCGTTCTGTCAGGAGCGTTCGAAATCGGCGATGCGAAACAGCTCGTCGAGACGTATTTTGGTGACATTCCATCGCAGGCCCTGCCGCCCGAGATTGATGTAACGGAGCCGAAGGAGGTCGCCGCGACCTATCGCGAGTGGGAAGACAAGCTCGCTCCGTTCCCGGCGTTTCTCATCGGCTGGAAGATCCCGCAGCGACGCACATCGGACTTTTACGCGCTATATCTTGCCGGCAAAATTCTCTACGACGGCGACAGCTCGCGGCTGTATCAAAAGCTGGTCAAAGGCGAGGAAAGTGTGATCCAACTGTTCGGTTTTACCGATGAGCGTCGCGGCCCATCGAGCATATTTGTCGGTGCGATACCGAAGCCGGACAAAGATCTGAGCAGGATCCGCGAGACTATTATGACCGAAATTCACGATCTCGCCGCGCACGGACCGACCGCCGAGGAAATGGAGAAGATCGAGAATCAGCTTGTAAACGACTCGGTACGAATGCGGCAATCATCTATGTCACGCGCACAGGCGATCGCAGAATTTGCGCTTTATGACGGAGACCCAGGGCTGATAAACACCGAGCTCGACGATCTGCTTGCAATAACTGCCGACCAGATTCGTCATGCCGTCGGCGTTTATCTAAATACCGACAATCGGGCGCTGCTCGACGTGATGCCAGCGGGAAAAGGCTAAGAAGAATTCACCACAGAGGCACAGAGAACCCAGAGGAAGAAATTTAACCGGATGAACAAGATTGATAAAATTCGATTATTAGCGCCGTTCAAAAACTCGTCATCTTCTTTCGAATACCCTAGGCATACTACTTTAAAAACCTCTGTGTCCTCTGTGTCTCTGCGGTGAAATTGAATTTATGACCCCAAAATTAAAGAAAACACCTCCATCACCGCTCGCTCCGGTTGAGTTCGATATACCAAAGCCGTTCAAGACGATGCTCGAGAACGGGCTTGATGTTGTGCTGTTTGAGGACAAACGGCTTCCGCTTGTAAGTTACCGGCTCGCTTTTCACTCGGGCGATGCAAATGATCCGAGCGAGCATACCGGACTGTCGTCGGCGATCGCGTCGATGCTTACCGAGGGAACCGAGGATTATACGAGTCGACAGTTTGCCGAAAAGATCGAACGTCTCGGTGCGGGTTTGTCTGCGAGCTCGTCGGAAGACTTTACTATAATTGCGGCGTCCGCGCTCTCGCTATACAGCTCGGAGGTCTTGCACTTGCTGGCAGAGGTGGTTTTGCGCCCCGTCTTTCCCGAGGACGAGCTTGATCTTTATCGAAGAAACACTGTTGAGCATCTTAAGTTTCAGCGTTCGCAGTCACCCTTTCTCGCTGGCGAACAGGCCGTGCGCCTGATCTACGGCGATCACCCGTATGCGCGCATTTCACCCGCCGCCGCAGATGTCGAAAAATTGGATCGCAATATGATGTCGAAGTTTCATGCGTCGACCTTTATCCCCAACAACGCCATGCTGATTGCGGTCGGCGACGTCGAACGTGACGATTTCTTGAGCGAAGTCAACGATCTATTTGGCGATTGGCAGCAGGGAACTGTGCCCGCGCAGAAGTTTCCTTCTCCGCCTGCGCGTGACGGTCGTACGCTCACGCTCGTCGATCGCCCCGATTCTGCTCAGTCGAATATCGTGCTTGGCAATCTTGCGATCAATCGCACCGACGCAGATTATTTTCCTGTGCTCGTGATGAATCAGGTTCTCGGTGCCGGAGCGTCGTCGCGCATCTTCATGAACCTGCGTGAAGAGAAAGGCTACACCTACGGAGCCTACACGCGGCTCAACACAAAACGGCTCGCCGGCGACATTGAAGCAACCGCCGAGGTTCGCAACGAAGTCACTGGCGAATCGCTTAAGGAATTTTTCTACGAGCTTGAGCGAATTCGTGAATCGAATGTTGGCGATGACGAACTTGCCGATGCGAAAAGTTTCTTGACCGGCGTGTTCCCGATCCGCGCCGAGACGCAGGAGGGGCTGACAAACCTGATCGTTAATCAACATCTCTACGGGCTGCCTGAAAATTATCTACAGACTTACCGTGCAAATATCGACGCGGTGACTGTTGCCGATGTGAAACGTGTTGCTGGGGCGTATGTCCGTCCCGATGAGATGGCAATCGTGATCGTCGGTGATGCGACACAAGTACTGCCGCAGGTTAAGGCGTACGCGGATGCGGTCGAGGTCTACGACACCGAAGGGAACAAGAAGTAGCACACGAAACAGACGAAAGGCGCGAAATTAAGAAGCAGTCTCTTAGTTTCGTGCCTTTCGTGTGTCTCGTCGGCAAATTTCTTACGCAGGCTGCACGAACTGAATGATCGCAAAATCCGCTCCCGAAGGGTCGGCGACCATTGCCATGCGACCGACGCCCGGTGCGTCGAAGGGCGGAACGCGAACGCTGCCGCCGTTTGCCGTGATCTTTGCGGCGGTCTCGTCTGCACTATCGACCGCGATGTAGGTTGCCCAGTGCGACGGAGCGTCACCCCAATCATCGCCTTCCATCGCCATCATGCCGCCGTAGGCAGTGTCATTGATGATGATCTCCTTGTAATCCATCGGCGTAACGGTTGTCTGCTTTGTCGTCCAGCCAAAGAGCTTTGTGTAAAACTCGATCGCGGCGCCGAGGTCCTTTGTTCTAAGTTCTCGCCAGCAGATCTCGCCGGCTTTCGGAATATTAAATTCAGCCATTGTGCCCTCCTTCGGCCATCTTGAATGTGCATATCATCGCACCGGTCGGATCCTGAAGGATCGCAAAGCGACCCGTGTTCGGAATATCGTCCGGCTCTTTGACGACCGTTCCGCCGAGCGTCGTGGCGAGCTTTGCGTTCTCGTCAACGTCATCTACGGCAACGTAAGTCATAAAATGGGGCGGCGGAATTGGAACACCATCGCCAAACATTCCTTCCTTGAGTTCATACAATCCGCCCGCCGGATAGTCGCCGCCGGTCGTATATTCGTGATACGCAAAGCCGTCAGTCGAAGCGCTGCTGTCCTGAAATTTCCACCCGAATACATTCGAATAGAATTCCTTACACTTAGCCGCGTCGCTCGAGGCGATCTCTGTCCAGCAAAACTCGCCATGCTTCGGCCCTTCAAAAGCGGCCATTTCACTAGCTTCTTGTGCCATGTCTTCGTCTCCTTTAGTTAAAGTTTGTAAGCAGTTTCGGTATTTTGTTCGATTTGAAACATTTACGCAAGCGTCCGTGGGTTTGTTTCGAATTTGGGGTGAGTTGTGATGCGAGAGCCTCTACGTTATTGTTGCAGGCGGCGCAGAGATCACAACTCAAAGCAAAGAGCAAAACGTCCTATCCGGCTCGACGCATTGGCGTAACCGTGTTTCTTTGCATCTCTTGCAGATGCTCGATCAGATCAGATGCGGCGCGTTTTGACATCTCGTTGACGCCGCAATGCAGCAATTTCGCACACTCCTGTTCCGCATCGATATTTGCTTCGCGGCCGAGAGCCCGAATCATGCCAAGCTGCTTCGCCGTGACCATATCGCCAAGATTCTGTGCGATCGGATTTGCGTTCGACGGTCGCCATTCGGCGCTAATGCTCGGTTCGTCCGGTTCGATAGAGTCAAACTCTTTCTTATAGAGCTCACGGGCAATGCCGAATTTCACGGCGGCTCGTTTCAGAGCGTCGTGTTCGGCTTTCTTAATGCCGGTCTCGTTTGTGATCTTGCCGGTGCCGATGCCTTCACGTGTGACGCCATCGATAGTGATCGCAACAGTTACGGTTACGATCTCGCCAATGGCCCGAATATCTTTTACGGTGTGTGCCCAGTTCGGGGCCGTTTCGTCGAGAATGTCGGCGACAGTGTGCCATTCGACGTATTCGACCATGTGAATGTGGCCGTTGCGGTCGCGGCGTCCCGCTCGCTGGCGTACGAGATTCGGGTCGACGTTCTTTCTAAGTTCCTTCAAGGTTGAAGAGAAGTCGAGGACATTATCGTTTTGAGTTTCGGTTGTGGTGCTTCGGTTCATATTGGTTCTCCTTATCGTGTGTATTTTTAGTTAACTGAGGCATCGATCTGACCATTATCGTTGCATCGATGAAACATCGTATCAAATAAATTTTCCTGTTGCAAGTGCGAAACAGGGTTGCATTAAGAATTTTCCTATGCTATGTTTTATCCATGAAATGAAAAGTGCATCTGTGGCACTTAAGTATTTTGGAGGAAACGAACGATGGCATTTAAGAACGAGAGTCTTATAAATACGGGCGAATTGGGCCGTGCGATCAAGCGCCGACGCGAGGAGTTGGGCCTGAGTTTACGTGACGTGGCAGATGTGACTGATGTGTCGGCATCGACGCTGTCGCGTATCGAGAACGGGACGGGCCGCCCGGACGCCGATAATATTGCACGGTTGACGCAGTGGCTGGACATGCCGGTTGACCGTCTTATGAAGAAACAGTCTTCAAGCGATGTCGAGCCGGTGATCTATTACCCGCACGAGAAAACGACCGAGATCGTCGAGGCCCACCTTCGGGCAGACAAGAATCTGACGCCGGAGACGGCTCAGGCTTTGTCCGAGCTCTTTCGCGTTGCGTACGATCAATTTAGCAATAGGAAATAGAGCTTTGCAGGCATTTTACGAACTTACACGAGAGGCGAAATGAACAACACAATTAATAATAAAAGCACCGGTTTTGGCTACGACTTTTCTGGATTTGGGATCGACACGCTGTTTGTGCTCTTCTTTTTGGCTTTGGAATATGGACGCGCGGTGCAGTTGTTTTCGATCGACGCCGCACTGATGTTGACGACAATGGCCATGGTTTTGATATTGCCGTATTTTCTTCCCTCCAAAAACGCGAGGCCAGCGCTTGGGAGCTGGTTGCGGCTACGCAGTTTTGTAGCCGTCGCCGGATTGGCATTCGGTGTCTTGTATAGCCGAAGCGTTGGCCTCGTCCTTCCGGCATCGCTTGAAGTGTTGCCGATGACGTTCCTGATCTTGACGGCAATGATCAGCTGCTACGTCCAATTTTATGGTTTAATGAGACTCCGTTTGGCAAAATAGGCAAAAGGCGTCAATCGGAGCAAAACGGTCCGCGCGTGTTGTCCCCCAGCACGCGCGGATTTTTTATCTTTGAGCTTGATCAGTTAGATTCCGCTAACATTACGGCCGGTTCGGCAAAAAGCTCATGGAGAGCCTGTATCTGCGGTGCCAACTCGATGTATTGAGCGAGCGTAAGTGCTTGTGCCCCGTCGCACATAGCGTTTTCCGGATGCGGGTGAACTTCGATGATCAATCCATCTGCACCGACGGCGACGCCGGCTCGCGCCAAGGGCGCAACCAGGTAATTGTGGCCGGTTCCGTGCGAGGGGTCGACGATTATGGGCAAATGTGAAATCCGTTGAATGGCCGGAATAATAGACAGATCAAGAGTATTTCGGGCATGATTGGCGAATGTTCGAATGCCGCGTTCGCAGAGGATAACGTCGGAATTTCCCTCGGCCATTATGTATTCGGCGGCCAGCAGAAGCTCATCGAGGGTGGCCGAAAGCCCGCGTTTCAATAATATCGGCGTTCGAGTCTGCCCCGCGTATCTCAGCAACGAGAAGTTCTGCATGTTGCGCGCGCCGATCTGTATGCAATCTGCGTATTTTGCGACCGCATCGATCCCGTGCTCGTCCATTGCCTCGGTAACAATGTTCAGGCCAAATTGCTCGCGAACCTCGGCTAGCATCTGTAGGCCTTCAAGCCCAAGGCCCTGAAAAGCATAAGGGGAAGTACGCGGCTTGAACGCACCGCCACGAAAGAACTTTGCACCGCTCCTTGCGATCGTCTCAGCGGTTTCAAAAACTTGCTCGCGATTCTCAAGCGCACACGGGCCTGCGATGACAGCGAGTTCCTTTCCGCCGATCGTTGAACTGCCGACTTTTATGACTGATCTTTCAGGATGGCGGTCTCTAGTGATCAGCTTATACGGCTGAGTGACGCGAATTGCCTCGGCAACGCCCGGCAGATTCTCAAAATTTGCAGGATCGATCGAACCTTTATTGCCCGTGATTCCGATTGCCGTGCGATTCTCTCCCGGCATGACATTGCCGACAAAGCCGAGCTTGTGTATCGCCTCGAGAACTCTTTCAATGTCGGACGGACCGGCGTCCGATTTCATTACGATCAGCATAAAAAGCTATTTTGATAACTCTAACAAATGTCCAACCCTAGTGACAGTCCAGCGAGTTACATCTTTTCGGGCACCTCGATCCCGAGCGTATCGAGCGCGGCGGTCAATGAGCGGCGAGCCATGTCGGCAACTACGACGAGCACCGCGCGTTTCGTGTCGTCCGTCTCGGCGATGATCTTGTGGTTGTGATAGAAGAGGTTAAATGCCTTGGCCAGATTGAACGTGTATTTTGCAAGAATAGCGGGTTCACTAGCGGCTGCGGCTTGAGCGATCGTTTCGTCGAGCCGTGCGGCGAGGGTCGCCATGGACCAAATATCATTACCCGACGCGGTTGAAAAGATCGCGTCGACAGCGGTGCTATCCGCGATACGACGATGGCATTCGTCGAGACTGTCCTTGTCGGAGAGTTTGCGAAAGATCGAGTTCGCACGCACCGCCGAATACTGGCAAAAGCATCCGGTTTCTCCTTCGAACGAAAGAGCCTCTTTAAAGTCAAAAACGATGACCGTGTTGCGAGTAAACTTTAGCAGAAAGTATCGCAGCGCTCCGACGGCGATCGTGTGAGCGATGTGCTTCTTTTCATCAACACTTAAGTCCGGATGTCGCGATTCGACCTCGGCGAGTGCGTTTGCTTCGAGCCGGTCGATGAGGTCGTCGGCCTTAACACCGAGGCCTTTGCGACCGCTCATCTCGATAAAGGATCTTTCACGATCTTCGTCCTTCAATTTGAAGCCGAGTTCTTCGGCCGCCGACGGCGAGAGGGCGACCATCTCGTACGCAAGATGAACGCTCGCTTGTTCGCCGCGCTCGGGCGAGATCGCCGCGACGCCCTTTTTTACGACGTCCTGAGTGTAAGACTGTCGGGTATCGATGACATTATAGATCGTCTCGCCGCCGCCGAACGAGGGAACGCTATGGTCGTGATCGCCGCCGGTCGTGATCCAAACTTCCTTGCCATCACCGTATGTGTGAAACAGGCGATATCCAAAATCAAGACCGAGAATCCCGAGCTTCCACATCTGATATGCGATGTCCTTGCCGGTATAAGTTACCGTGCCGTTTGAGCGGACGAGGATCTTGTCGGCCTCGTGATCGTCGCTGCCCGTATGCGACTCGAACGGCATCACCCAACAGCCCGCGTGGGCGCCGTTATCGACATATTGAACGACACCGAGGCGCTTCATTTCTTCAAACGCCTTGTCCCAGAAATGCAGGTGAAGAATCTCGGACTCGCGCGGCAGCAGGTCGTAGCGGATCGAAAGTCGCTCCATCGTCGCGAGAATGCACTCGACGTTTCGCGTCGCGACGTAATCCGCGAGTTCGGCGGTTGAATTTCCACCTTCCTCAATAAAATGAAGAACCTCAGCCCGTTTTGCTTTCAGGTCTTCGTTTGTTTGATATTCATTGCCGACCTTTGCGTAAAGATCCCAGCAGTAATAGTCAAAACTCTTTCCCGCAGTTGCGAGTTCTTCATCGAGAGCCTTTATGGCTGCCAGGTCTTTGTGCTCCAGATACATGACGCCCACAACGACATCGGCGACCTGAACGCCCGTGTTGTCGATGTAATTTTGTACCTCGACACGTTTACCGGTGGCTTTTAGAATGCGCTGAAATGTGTCGCCGAGAACTGAATTACGAACATGGCCGATATGTGCTGCTTTGTTTGGGTTGACCGACGTGTGTTCGACGCACACTTTTATGGCGTCGGAACGCAGG
>JBJXFZ010000027.1:0-52980 GCA_046154245.1 Pyrinomonadaceae bacterium | reverse complement strand
TAGATAAATGCCGCTCCAAACAAAATCGAAAACATCACCATGTCAAAAAGCGGCACCGCTAAGAACTCCAAAGGCACAACTCCCGGCGGCGTCGATGGCGACCCGAACTTCGCTCCCGCAACGGCGGTAAAAAATCCGACGATGACGACCGCGACCGCCAACGCCAGACCGACAAACCCGAGGCGCATGTGCACGCGATGATTCTTTGTGTGGATCAGCAAAACCTGCCCGCAAAAGAGCAAAACCCACGCGCTCATCACGAGGCCGTGAAGGTGAACCAGTTTGCCCGGCACGGGCGGCACGTCGAACGCGAACCGTGCGTAATAAGTGCGTCCAAAACCGATCAAGACAATAACGGGGAAAAGTACGGCGACAACGGCAAAGAGCCGTCTTTCAAACCGCCGCCAATCGAAGGGTGTATTGAATGCCATGTTTTCCGAGCAGTCTATCAGCGGCCTGCGCCGATTTTCAAGTCGCCGCGTTGTTCCGAACAATCCTTGACAGGCATCTAGCGGAAGTTTATATTCTGAAATTCGGCTTGTAACTAGCCTCACAGGCCGCCCTAGCTCAGTTGGTAGAGCGTTCGATTCGTAATCGAAAGGTCGTCGGTTCGACTCCGATGGGCGGCTCCATCTAATCACAATGTCTGAAAGATGAGATTATGAAACGATGCCCGCAATGCAATAATCTCTTTGACGACATCAACGATTACTGTCTTAATGACGGCACGCCCTTAACGGCGTCCGTTCCATCTTACCCTTCGCAGCAAGAAATCCCGACGGTCGCATGGAATCCGCACACGCGGACACCAACATACTCAGGCGAGGTCGGTAAATCCGCGACCTCGAATACTGCGCTTTTCGTAATGTTCGGCATCATTCTGCTACTCGCCGTTGCGGCCGTAGGGTTTGCCGTCGCTTATTTTATCAGCGGACGCGATGACAGCGTAAAGACCGTGAACCAAACAACGACTCCAACTGTCGAGAACAGCGCGCCTAAGACGAATTCACAAAATTCATCGGTTGCAGCGACGCCGGAGCGGCCGGTTGTCACCTCGACACCAAAGATCGAAACGGTTCGGCCTCCCGGCGCCCGCGGCGGACTTATCAATCGACCGCCGAGTAACGTGCGATTTACTCCGAACGGGGATGTGCAATGCACTGTTAAAAGCCGCACGACAATAAATATCTACGGCGACACGGGCGTTTACGACAACAACGGACTTTGGTATTACACGGATGTTTGCGGTCGGCAGGGCGTGATCCACTCTACGCAGTTTCAATTTACAAAATAGAATTATGAAACGATGCCCGCAATGCAATAATCTCTTTGACGACATAAACGATTACTGTCTCAATGACGGCACGCCCTTGACCCGTTCCATTCAAGTCGCTTATTCATCTCAAGAAATGCCGACAGTTGTTGGCGGCGGGCAACCACAAGTTCCTGCTCGTAGCTCGGGCCGTTTGAAGTGGATACTGCCGATCTTGCTGCTCTCGGCCATGCTAGTGGCCGCCGTTGGCGTGATCGGTTTTCTTCTTCTTACAAGAGACAACAACGAAGCGAACAAACCTGCAAGAACTCAGCAAAACGTCGCCGCGGCTAAAACCCCAACACCGAAACCAACTGAAACCGCCACAAAAACTCCGACGTCGACGCCGAAAGACGAAGCTGAGTACCCGGCAACGATGCGTTTGAAATTTAATACGGGCGATGTCAATACCAAGTATGACGGCGAGATCAACGCTAACGATTCGAGATCGTTTGTGCTCGCCTGCGCGACGGGGCAGGAGCTATCAGCCGTAGTCGCGTCCGACGACAACTGTGTAGAATTCAAACAGGGCGGCGAAGATTACGATGCGATCACTTCAAAAGGCGACAACTTCGTTACGATAAAGAACACCTGCTCGAAGAAAACAACATTCCGTATCGAAATAGCGGTTCTCTAAATATCCGGCACCCAAAATACGCGCCCGCTGTTTGTCACTTTCTTCAAACCAAGTTTCGCTAATTCGTTCTCCTGGACGCCAAGGTACGTGAAATGCGGCAGGTCGGAGACGACTGTCTGATGCCAACCGTGCTTTGCGAGAATGGCGCGCACCCGAGCATTTTCAAACTCCTCCACATCAAGCGCTAGCATCGAAAGATGCTGCGACGTGCCGGGCGGAGCAACGGAATAGACTATTGATTTCGACAGATCTTTTGAGAAGAAGATGCCCTGAGACTCGAGTTTGAAGATCTCAGGCACTTGCTCGTATGGCGACAGAGTTCTTATTCTGTCCGCATCTGCGCCCGCAAGGCGACCCTTTGCCACCCAATGTTCAAGTCCAGGTTCGACGCGGCTCTTCCACAACTCGACCGTTCCCTGATATGAACGTTTTGCCGCCTCGTCACCGCGGGGCGTGATCGTCAGATCGGCGGCGGCGGCGGCGGCGGTAGCTTCTTTCAACGCTTTCATCGCAGCAGATTGCAACTCGATGTCGGCGTCGCCGATAGTTTCGCGAGCCGATTGGACCGACGTTTGAAATTGCGCAGCCTCTGCGTCGTTTCTGAAGACAACTGTCTTCGGCGGCGTTGCATTTGAGACGAACATCGCTCCGTATTCCTTTAGCATTCTGCGACCGACATCATCGGTCGGCTGTGCGAAACCAGCAGGCAGATTGTTCATAAAACCGTTTTTTTTGTTGTCGGCGACGGGCTTTGAATTCACGGCGTTGTTACCATCGGGCGATACACTGACTGTCTTCCACTTACTGTTGTCCTCACTATTGCACGCGGTGGAGCAAAGCGTTAACAATATAAAACATTTGATCTTCGCATTCATAAAATTTATCTCAATACGCGATAGAAAAAGGTTTGCCACAGAGAACACAGAGATCATAGAGAAATTCGTCTGATTCCCTCACGCAGCATTTTTGCACCAAAGTTTATTATCAACGCGCGTTTCAAACCAGTTGCTTTTAAGTAAGATAGAACTTGTGCAATTGAGACTTCGGCGAGTTTGCTGAGGGATTTGATCTCGACGATGACCTCTTCTTCGACAAGTATATCGAGTCTTTGGCCTTTAATGACTTTGTCTTTATAAATCACATCGATCTCAACTTGTCTCCGATAACGAATTCCTCGCAAATCGAATTCATGGCAAAACGCTTCGTCATATATCGACTCTAACAAACCGGGACCGAGTGTTCGATGAACTTCAATAGCCGCACCTATTATCTTCTGAGTCAAAATATCGCTTTCCATTCTCTGAGTTCTCTGTGCTCTCTGTGGCTAAATTTCGCCGCGCGGATCATTCTGGAATTCTTTATCCGCAAGACCATGTTTATTGGAGAAAAGCTGCAAATGCCCAGCCTCGCTTGCCGCCCTCGGTCTGTACATAAGCGTAGCGTGATGTGACGCCGTCAAATGTCTCGACGTTCGTCGAGTAATCGAGTATGTAAACGCGCTGACCCGGACTGAGGCTGCCGATCTGATTCTTTGCAAACTGAGTAGGACCGCTGCGCAATTTAATGCGCGTTTTTACGGTCGCCGCGGTTCCGCCATCGGGCGGCGGAATCGCGGTCGTGACATTTGCCGGCGGCGGCGCGGTTTTCAAAGCGGTTGTTGACGCAACGGCTTTCGGTTTCAACGAGACAGATGTCGCCTTTAGGAGCTCGTCGTTGTTCGCCTTTGGAGAGTCGCGCACTTGAAACGGCCAAAACTTGTGCTTGCCCTCGTTAAAGTACCCGTCAAAAAGTGCAAATGCATAGCGACCGCTGGCGATATCGCTTGGCAGGCGAACTCGTTTCATATCGGGTTTACCTTCGAGAGGCGCGACCTGAAAATCAAGTGTCTTCATCGAACCGTCATCTTTTATCGTATCGAGCTGAACGAGCCGCATGTCGTTGACCGGCACGTCGCGGCTGTCGGCATAAACAACAAAATTCGGCCTTGGCGTCACGATAAGGTAATCGCCTTTCAACAATTGCACGCGCGCCTCTGTTGCGTTCGAAAAATCCTGACGGCGAATCTCATCGACCCTATCCTTCGCGTCAGACTGAACGAACAAACCGAGATGATCGGGTAGCGTCTCGCCCTCGCTCGTGTAGTTCATCGCAACAAATAACCCGGCAGCGGCAAATACTCCTATCACTACGACTGCGAGCAAAGCTATCAACACGCCGACGAACCGACGCCTTTTCGGCGGTGGTGCTGTCGACTGGCCGATAAACGGTGTAATAACCGACGGATGCTGCTGATCGACGACCGGGGTCGGCGGACGTTGCAGGTACGGAATCGTCGCCTGTGCGGAGAACGTTGGATCACTTGCAATCGGGTGGCCGCAGTTATTGCAATAGACGTTGTTCGCATCGTTCGCGGCGTTACAATTTGCGCAGATCATCGCTTTCACTCCTTAATGTTAGGTATCCAAAATGTTTGCCCCGAGATCACTTCACGTCTTAGACCGAGGAGAGGCAGCTCGTCTTCGCTAACACCAAGGTACGTGAAATGAGGCAGGTCGCTCTTCACCGTTTGAAACCAACCGTGCTTTGCAAGAATGCGTCGAACACGCGCGTCTGCGAATTGCGACACGTCGAGCGCCAACATAAAATTATGCTGCGACGCGCCGGGCACGGCGACGGAATACAAAATTGATTTCGACAGGTCCTTGCTAAACCACAACCCTTTTGCTTCCAACGCGAGCACCGTTGACACCTGTTCGCGAATCGGCGCCCTAATGGCCGCAGCCGATTCATCACGGGTGATCTTGCCTTTTGCCGTCCAGTAACGCAGCGCGGGCAAGAAACGCGAATTCCACAATTCGACTGTTTTCGCATAACTGCGAGTCGACGACGCCGAACCGCCGCGGGGCGTGATCGACAGACGCATCTTCGCAGCCTCGGCGAGCGCGTCCTCGAATGCGTGCATAGCCGCGCGTTGTAGAGTGACGCTGACGCCACCTACTTTCAATTCGTAAGGCTCCGCGAGCGACTGGAACGCCTGCACATCAGTCTCGCTCTCAAAAACACATTTGCCGGGCAGAGACGTTCCCTTTGATACAAAGATCGCACCATATTCCCGAAACACGCGGGTGCCGACGACGTCATTCGCGGGACAAACCTTTGCAAGATCAAGCTTTCGATCCCTCAAAACCTTATCAACAAGCGAGCGAAAATCTACTTGCGACGGCGGTTGTCCAAAAACTTTGCAAGCGGCGATGACAATACACCCGAGGGTGATCAGCAGTTTCATAACTAGCGCGAATGCCGCAATCATACACCAATTTCCCGCGCCTTCAAAAATAATTAGCGGGGGGACAAGTTGTTTTGCCTACGGCTCAAAAGCCGAATGCCGAGCACGAAGAGAAAAATGATAAAGGCGGGCGAGAGAAGCAGAATGGGATACTGCGCGAGTTGCGTGAGGTCAGAGGCGTGAGTGAGCATGTTGCCGAGACTCGGTTCCGGCTCTTGCAGGCCAACGCCAAGGAACGATAGAGCGATCTCAGCGAGAAAAAATGCAGGCAGGAGTAGCGTCGCCTGCACGATGAGCGATCCGGCGATGTTCGGCAAGATATGCCGCCATAGAATTCGCGTCTCGGTCGAGCCGCCCGCACGCGCAGCCAAAATAAAGTCGCGCTGCTTTATCGCGACGACCTGTCCCCGGGCGAGCCGCGCCATTTCCGCCCAGCCCGTGAGGGCAAAGATCGCGACCAACATCATCGCAGCGCGAACGGGCGGCAGTTCAAGCGGAAACGCGGCGCGAGCGGCCAGTATCAATATCAATGTCGGCAGCGAGATCACCGTGTCGGCAACGGTCATCATCAGGCCATCGACCGTGCGATTTGCATAGCCGCTGATCGCACCAAAGATCACGCCGATAACACACGCCAGCAAAGTTCCGATCGGACTGACGAGCAGTGAAAATCTCGAGGCAACCAGCAGACGCGAAAACCGATCGCGTCCGAGTTGATCGGTACCGAGTAGGCGAACGCGCGGAGTAGTTTCATCTGCCCGATCTATACCAAACAGATGAATGTCGGTGCGAACGAGCCCAAGCAAACTGTAAGCATCGCCCCGGACAAAAAACGAAAGTGGGAACGTCTTCGACGTATCCTCCTCATAACTATACGAACGGGCGTCGACCAGTTTGCGGCCGTAGATAAACGGTCGCAAGTGAAAATTGCCATCGATGTCGACAAATCGAACAGTAGAGGCTGGAGCAGAAGGTTCGTTGCGAGTTTGATCCCGATAGCTGTATGGCGCAATAAATTCTGAAAAGATCGCCAGCAGATACAACGCCGCGATGATAGTCACACCCGCATAAAAAGCTCGGCGTCGTGGACGCAAATTTTTTCCCAGATCATCCATCGATGCCGTCACGTATTCGTTTGTCATTGAACGCCTGAAGAAACTCTGCGAGCGTATTGCCGAACCACACCGCCGCGCTCGCGATCATGACGATGCCCATCACCAGCGGCACATCGCGCCCACGCACGGCCGTTACCATCAGCGCGCCTATTCCCTGCCAGCCGAGAACGGTTTCGACTATCACCGAACCGCCAAGCAATCCGCCGAGCGAAAGTCCGGCGATCGTCAGGAACGGATTCAGCGATACCCGAAGAGCATGACGCGATACAACCTGCCATTCGCTCAGGCCCTTTGCTCGGGCGAGACGAATAAAATCTTCTTCCATCACTTCTTTCAGTCCGTTGACAAGCTGGGCAAGAAAGATCGAGATCAGCGGCACGGCCAGCACGATCGATCCGGCTATCAGTTGAAACCAATAAGTTCCGCCTGACGATCCCCGCGGCAGGATGCTCAACGACAAAAGAAGCGCCAGTAAGGAGAGCACCATTCGCGGCGTCGATGCGGTGAGAAAGATCAGGGCTTCAACCACTGCATCGACGATTCGCCGCTCGCGCATTACGGAAAAAACGGCTAGCAGGAGCGAAGTGCCGATCGCGAGCGTTAGCGCCAACACGCCCATCATCAGCGTATTCAAGAACCGCGATCCGACGAGCGTGCTCACGGGAATCCGAAACGCTATTGATTCGCCAAGATTGCCGGTCGCAGCGCTGACGAGCCACGATCCGTAACGCTCGATGAGTGGACGATCGAGACCGTAGACCTTTCGCAGGTTCTCGATAGTGCGCTCCGAGATCTGTGGATTGTCTCTAAGCGCAGAAAGCGCGTCGCCGCCGGCTGCCGAAAGCAAAGCAAACGTTATGGCCGAGATGACCAACAGCATCAACACACCCTGAATGATTTTGCGGATTAAAAGATTGAGCATCGTCTCAAGCGACACGCGACAAGAAACATCAACATTTTTGAATATTGACAATCGATTTGCAAAACGACAACGATCAAACGCTGACCCCTTCACCTCAACGCGGAGCGGCCGAGAACTTTATTTTTGTCAGATCACCTCTCTGACGATCGCATTCAATTCAAAGTATTCCGGTATACACACATTTGCGGTTCATCTGGGCTACCGTAAGAACAGTTGGTTTTCATTGGCGTCGCAGAGACGCGTTTGGGCGTTTTTCGGGGGGAAACGCCCACATTTTTCATTTATCCAAGACAATGGAGAATAAATTTCCTAAAAGTGACGAGGGTAAAACGCTTGCATATTGGGAGGCGACCGAACCACTCATCGAAGCAAACAAAAGCCGTCGCGATCTAGAAACGGACGTTTGCATCATTGGGGCGGGCATCGCGGGATTGACGACCGCATTCCTGCTTGCGAGAGAAGGCCGCGAGGTTTCCGTCATCGATGACGGGCTGATCGGCGGTGGCGAGACATGTCGTACAACCGCACACCTCACGTCTGCGATCGACGATCGTATTTATCGGATAGAGAAATGGCACGGGCCCGATAAAGCCAGACTCGCAGTCCAGGCACACCAGCGGGCGATAGATAAAATCGACGACATCGTCAGCGATGAAGAGATCAGTTGTGATTTCGAGAGACTTGACGGATACCTGATCGAGGCCGCAAACAGCGACGACGACCTCGATGAAGAACTCGCCGCCGCGCACAGGATGGGAATGTCGGATGTCGAGTTCGTTCCGCGCGCCCCAATTGGCGACTATGACACGGACAAGTGCATCAGGTTTCCAAATCAGGGCCAGTTTCACGTCCTAAAATATCTTCGGGGCCTCGTAAAATCTATCGAACGCCGTGACGGCAAACTGTTTTCCTATACACGGGCCGTCGAGTGGACCGGGGGAGCCAAACCCGTGGTCAAAACCGCGAACGGCAAAACTATCAAGTGCAATTCGCTGGTGCTGGCCACAAATTATCCGCTAATGAGCAAAATGTTTGCGATGCTCCCTGCGTATCGAACCTACGCCGCCGCGTTTGAGTTACCTCCTAAAACTATCGAACCCTTGTTGCTGTGGGACACCGGCGATCCGTATATTTATCTGCGAGTTCATAATGAAAAAGGCCGCCAGATCTTGATCGTCGGCGGCGAAGATCATAGAACGGGTCAATCAAGCGATCAAGAAAAAATATTCGATCGCCTCGCTCGCTGGGTCAAAATGCGGTTTATGCGGGCTAGCTCACCGAAGTACAAATGGTCGGGCCAGTGCCTGGAAACGCATGACGGACTTGCGTTTCTCGGCCGATATTCCGACGACGAGCCGAATGTCTATTTGATCACCGGCGACTCTGGTATGGGCATGACGCACGGCACGATCGGTGCGATGATCGCGAGCGATTTGATCTGCGGAAGAGAAAATCCGTGGGCCGAGGTCTTTGACCCGACGCGTCTGGCGACACAGTCTGTTAAAGAGGCGATCCCTGAAGTTATTAGTTCGACGGTGCCCTATGTCGATTGGTTGAAAGGCGGCGACGTGTCGAGCGAAGACGATCTTGAAAACGGCGACGGCGCGATCATCTGCGAAGGTTTATCAAAGCTGGCCGTATATCGCGACGAAAACGGCAAGCTGCACAAACGCTCAGCCGTTTGCACACATATGGGCTGCATCGTGCGTTTTAATTCGATTGAGAAGACGTGGGACTGTCCGTGTCACGGCTCGCGATTCTCGCCCGACGGCGAGCCAATAAATGCACCCGCTACGACGCCGCTAGACGAAGTTTGATAGAGATGTTTGCACTTCAGCGTGCTAGAACACGAAAAAACCAGAACACCGATCTTTGAAGCCGGGTCGGCAAATAAAGATGTACTCGCATAATATCTCTCCCTTGCATCCGCAAAAAATATCCCTCGCCGGTGCTGCCCGTATAGACAAGTCGACGACAGTTGCGGTTGTTAGCCGGTCTGGACGATCAATAGGAGGATTACCCTAACCGTCAAGACCGGCCGACGTAATCGGGAACTCCGCTTTCCCCGATCGAATTGCGATAACACAATTAGGTGAGCCGCACTGGTCTAATACTACGAGTTTGGGAAACGGCTCACGGTATACTCCGAGACATTTCCAAATATTCTTGTACAATCGGCGGAAACAGACAGAGCTGCGCATCGCCCAATCGATTCGCGGACGTGACGTCAAACCGCTCGGCGTCCGGTAACGAGTTCCACGATCAAGACGATAACCGCCACAACAAGCAAAAGATGTATCAAGTTCCCGAGCGCGGCCCCCGCAAGTCCGAATCCCAAGGCCCATAACACCAAAAGTATGATTATTATTGTCCAAAGCATATTCACTACCCCCTTGGCGGTCAATCATAAGGTTGTTTCACTCGCGCGTATGTTCGTTGCCGTACAAAACGCTAAGAAAAACAATGACGCGCGACTGCCTGTCTGACAAGGCCACGCTAGCCGCCCGCACTGTCTCATCGCGCAAAAAAAACGCTCCGTGCATTTCTGCACAGAGCGTTTCAAAATAAGGACAATTGAACTTCTATTTTTTCTTAGCTGCCGGCTTTTTCTTCGCCGCAGGTTTTTTCTTAGCTGCTGCTTTTTTTGCCGCAGGTTTCTTCTTAGCAGCTGCTTTTTTTGCCGCTGGCTTTTTCTTAGCTGCTGCTTTTTTTGCTGCTGGTTTTTTTGCTGCAGTTTTCTTTACTACTTTCTTTTTGGCTGCAGGTTTTTTCTTAGCAGCAGCTTTTTTTGCTGCTGGTTTTTTTGTAGCAGCTTTTTTTGCTGCCGGTTTCTTTTTAGTTGGCATTTGGTTAGTTAACCCTCCTGCGGATTACTTTACATTATTTTTGCAAGCGGTCGCAACAACTTTTTTGCATTTTTGTAAAAAAATAAAAATCATTTTTTCATTTTCCCGACCACGTATTTTTCCAAATTTACATTCGGATACTTTCTGATTTTTATTTTTTTATTTTGTGCGCGCAAAAACTTGCCACGCGCGCCGTCGCGATTTCTGTTTTCAATCTACTTTTCAATTTGTGTTTTGTCCCCGCCGGTGATCTTGCAACTCGACTGGTTGCATGAGTCGATTGCTGCATCGGCCTTTCCGTTTGCTGGATTACAATCCGAAACGACATGTTGTGTTCTACTACGACTACCGTCCGAACAATGAACAAGACGGTGGATATCAAATTCAAGGGGGAAAGGAAATATGCCAGAGAATAGCAATCAGGTCGATCAACAACAAAGACCGAACACAACCAATCCAGGTCAAGGTGATCCGCCGGCAGGAAAGCAGAACGAACCGATCGATACACCAAAAAAAGCTCCGGGTTATAACGAAATTCCAAACGATCGAAATCGTGGCGAGACCGGCGAGACAAACCAGCAGGATCCTGCCTGGCGACCTGGCGACGATCCGGCCGGCACAACACAGCAGCCTGCAACCAGCGCCGATGACGTTGAAAATGCGCGATCACGAGGCACACAGGCCGGTGGCGGCGGATATTGATCATTAATAAAAGGCAACAAAAAAACTCCGTCGTGACCGGCGGAGTTTTTTTCGTAAGTATAGTTCGCGAATTAGGGCCTATTTTTTATCCGCTTGCTGACCGCCCTTTTTTTGAGCCGCCTTGCGAGCCGCCGCTTTTTGAGCTGTTGCCCTTCCGCTGTTCGGACTTTGTTTGTTTACTGTCGTCTTTTTTCTTGTCTGGCATATTCTAGACCTCCTTTATTAAATGTCGACAATTTCGATCGTCGCAACATAAATCTTAATTGAGCGTCAGAAAGAATATTGTTGGCTCGGTTACATAGCGAACAAAGATATTGACTAGATAATAACCATCGCAATGTTTTCTGACAGACATACGCTGCCAACATTCTCGCGCGAGAATTGACTGTAAGAACGCGAAACAGAGATCAAATCTATCTTGAAGTTGAGGAGAGAAGTTATGCCACGAGGCGACAAAGACAAATACACCGATAAGCAAAAACGTCAGGCCGAGCATATTGAAGAAAGCTATGAGGAAAAGGGCGTTTCGAACAAAGAAGCGGAAGCTCGCGCTTGGGCGACCGTGAATAAACAGGATGGCGGCGGCAAAAAGAGTGGCTCTGGCCGAAAAAAATCGTCGCCTGGCAAAACCGATTCGAGTAAAAGGAAAAAATGACAAGGCGATCTGAAGCTCTAAAAAGAGACAGCACGCAAACCGGAGCCCGCCCCATCAGCCCGATGCCCGAGCAGGAACAGACGCGCCCCGGTATCGAGAGTCGGATGAATCCGCGACCGCAATTCCTCGGCCCTGATTACAAAGCCGCAGGCAAGCTCGAGGGCAAAGTTGCGTTGATCACGGGCGGCGATTCGGGCATCGGTCGTGCGGTCGCGATCCTCTTCGCACGCGAGGGCGCCGATGTAGGCATAGTCTATCTGCGCGAAGAGCGCTCCGACGCCCGCGAAACCGCCGAGTATGTAGAATCCGAAGGGCGCAGAGCTTTGCTTATCGAGGGCGACGTAACTGATGCACGATTTTGTGACGCGGCAGTCAAAAAGACTGTAAAAGATCTTGGACGCCTCGACATCCTCGTAAACAACGCAGCTTACCAGCATCATCAAAAATCCATCACTGACATTTCGAACGAGCAGTTTGAGAAAACGTTTCGCACGAACATATTTGGATACTTTTACATGGCGAAAGCGGCCATCGAGCACCTGCCGAGAGGCGGCGCGATCATTAACTGCGGGTCGATCACCGGCCTCGAGGGCTCAAAGGAGTTGATCGATTACTCGGCAACAAAAGGTGCGATCCACGCCTTTACGAAATCTCTTGCTCAGAACCTGGTCGAGAAAAACATCCGTGTCAATTGCGTTTCGCCGGGCCCGGTTTGGACACCTCTCAACGTCGCTGACAAAGATGCCAGAGATGTTGCAGAGCACGGTGCCGACACGCCAATGCATCGACCGGCCCAACCGGAGGAGATCGCGCCGGCATTTGTTTTCTTCGCATCGAATGCAGATTCGAGTTATATCACCGGTGAAGTCTTGACACTCTTGGGCGGCGAAACCAGGGCGTAAATGGGGGAACCAATATGCAACGTTCAGATCTTCTGACAATTCTCTATGCGGATAGCGACGAAGCCTCTCGCGAATTTGTAACGAACTGGCTGCGAGTCAATGCGCGCAGTTATCTGTTGACGCACGCGGCTAACGGCACCGAGGTACTTACTCGTCTTAAGAAAAATCTTTTTGACCTCTATTTATTCGACTATTGTCTAGTAGATATGACAGGGCCGGAATTGTGTCGATATGTGCGGGCCATCGACGCTAAGTCGCCAGTACTCATTTGCAGTCCTTTTGATCGGGGGATAGATCGCCGGATGGCGATGGCAGCTAAGGCTACTGAGTTTATTGTTAAGCCCGAAGGTTTTGAACGGCTCGCGAATATAATGGACAGCTTGCTCCATAACATGCCGAAGCCGCACCGCCGAAACGGCCATATCTCGTCCCAGCGTAGATCCGCGGCAATAATCTAGCCCGCCCGAGGACGATTTCTGTTATCCGATTTTATCCGCCCGATCACGTTTGCCGATTCTTGAGTATCTTAACGAAAGAAGCCGTGCGGAGTTCATCGAGCGTAATGCCTGTGCGTGATACCGCTTCGTCTTCGGTGATCGCACCACAGTTGATCGCCCGCAAAAAGTAGTTGAGCAGGCCCTGGCCGGTTGCTGCGTCGTCAAACACATCGCCCACCAAAGTTGCCTGGGCTGCCTTCTCGACAAAATTACTCAAGCGTTCGCTCGCAGCGTCTAATCCCTCGAGAAAAAAAGTATATACAGCCGCGTATCTCGTTGGCAGTTGCCCAGGGTGAAGATCCCAGCCCTGATAAAATGCGTTTGCAAGTGAATGGCGACAATGATCGTAATGTAGTCGCCACGCTCGATGGACAATTTTTTTATTCTCGGCTATCTGTTGTGGTGTGAGATTCTCGCCACGATGTGGCGCGACCGGCATGATGTTTGTCGCGCCGTCCGAGAGCCAAACGCCGGTGCCGCCAAAAGCGACCTGCATCATGTTCCTCGCAAAATCGCACGCCGGATGAAGCATGTCCTGATAGGCGGCCGTGATCGAGCAGCTCGCCGTATAATCATAAGTGCCAAAATGAGCGGCGATGCAACGTCCGCGAGCGGCCTGCAAAAATCTCGGCAAATTTGACGCTCCGTCCGCGGCAATTATCGATTGCGTGGTTTCGATCATCATTTCCAAACGGAGAGAGTTTGCTGCCAGGCCCAATTTGGGTTCGATCGCATCAAAAATATCAGCCAACGCAGCGACTTGTTCACAAGCGACGATCTTTGGCAGTGTGACGACGAAGTTATCAGGCAAACGGCCGCCGGTCGCCTCGATGAGCGTCGTTAAAAATAGATCGAGCGTGCGAATGGCTCGCGCATGCAACTCCTCGCTAAAGGTCTTTATGCGTATACCAATGAACGGCGAGAGCGTTTTTGCCGCCAGACCGTTTGCGACCTCGCGGGCGGCAGCAATTGTATGGCCGTCTTCTTCCGCATCGCTGCGCGTGCCGTAACCATCTTCAAAATCGATGCGAAAATCCTCGACGGCTTCGCGAACAAGCTTTTCGCGAACGCGCTCGAAAATCGTTTCCGTGAGATTTGAATGCAGATCGAGCACGTCGGCAAATGTTCGAGCATCCGGCGCGTACGCCTCAAAAGAACGCAAGGCGAGCTGACCGAGCTTCGCGGGCGTGTCGGATTTGAACAAATGAGCTCCGCCGTAAACCGTGTGAACCGGTTGCCTGCTCCCGATCTCGCCGGGATATCGCTCGGCAAATTGTCGCATCGACGCGCGGAGCGGTGCAGTAATCTGATCTAACTGTTCAGCTGAAAGTGTATTGCTCATATCATCGAGTCAATCGAGCCTCGATCAAGCCGTGAGGTTCGTTTGTAGGGACAAAAATTCGATTGTCGTTCGCCCGTCCGAATTTCGTCATATCGACCGGAAGGTAATGGATGTTCGGGAGCGAGAACGCAATTTCATCAATCTCGCTAAAGGCATCAAGCACGGCCTCGCCCATGGCGTAAAGTGTGTGCTGCACCGAACGACTGTCATGCTCAGCAAAGACATTCAGGATCACTTCCCTAATCGAATCGAAAATGTCGGCACTTGCCGACTCAGGAGCGCCATATCGCCAGACCGCCTTGATAGCAGTCGAAAACACGCGGTCGGACATTTCCGGCAAGGTCGTGTATGCGTCTTTTAGAAACCCGACAAAGCCGGATCTCGTCGTTTTCATGACTATCAGGTCTTCGATGCCCGATTCCAAGGTGACACCGTCTCGTTTTGCGTCGATCCGGGCAATTCGCTTTTCCCCGCTTCCTTTAATAAATGAATGAACATGCTCGACTTCACCAAATCTCATCCGCTTCCAGCCGTGCTGGTAGATATCGGATATGACGCGAGCAACCTGCGCGTTATTTGTTAGCAAATGCGAACATAACCGCTGGCCGAAGACCTCGATCTGCTCGATTTCCTCGGTATCGCCGGCGAGAGCGTAGACGGTGTTCTTCATCGTATCGGTTGGAAGGCAAAGGCGGTTATCACCGTCCTTGTGAATCGCATCAAAATCGCCTTCGAGCGCGATGTCTATCGTGAGGTTCTGGATCTCTTGGCGCTCACTCCGCCGATCGATTTTTAGCAGCCGCACTTTGGATTTGCCGTAATTGTTGGTAAGTATGCGGATTGCCATATGTTTAACTACCCCTATAAGTGCTGTAACCAAAGGCAGTTAGCAGCAACGGCACATGAAAATGCTGTTGAGCGTCACTTACAACGAAGATGATCGTAACCTGCGGAAAGAAACATTCGACTTGCCGCATATGAAAATATTGACCTGTTTCAAAGATAAGTCTGTAGCGTCCCGCCGAGAACACAGTGTCGGACGTCATAAGATCCGTGATACGGCCGTCGCTGTCGGTCACGCCGTTCGCCACCAATTGCCAACCCGCATCTTGAGTTTCAAGTTCGAGGGTCACGGCGAGGCCCGCGGCAGGCTTGCCCGTCGATGTGTCGAGAACGTGTGTGGTGATCGGGCTCATTTTTCTAAAAGTTTACACAATCTGATCTCAGTTATTTTTTGCTGTTCCTCGGCGGCGATCTCCAGCTCGGTTTGAACGGAATTGCTTAACCTCGCTCGACAAACCGCCAGCATCTCTTCAGCGGTCTTTCCCGTGGCGCAGACGATAAATATAAACCCGAATTTGTCTTCATACAAGCGGTTCGCCTCGACAAACGAGCTGCGAACTTGCCGGTCGGCCTCGTTCATTCCTGACTGTTCGCTCTCTGACCAATTCGCCGATCGATCACTTTTCGCGCTTGAACTTTTCTCTGAACCGATCTTCGGATGAGCGGCAAAGGCCTCGAGGTGGTCCGCTATGGGCAGCGAAAACCAAATTTTCTCCGCAGTCACGAAGAGATTTTCGAGCATTGGATACGGGCGTGACCTGGTCATCGCCATGGCCCATTCGCGCGAACCGCAGCAGTCAAGAAACGCGGCTTCGGCCTTTGCGGCTGAAAGTTCATTCAGCCAAGCGAGTTTTTTGTAAGGTTTCGTATTCACGTGATCGTTCCGAAAATTCGCAACCGGCTTACGCCGCCGTCTGGGAAAATATTAAACCGCACGTGGGTCATGGCTCCCATATCGGTTAGGTCGTCGAACTCGTGCCGGGTATGTGGCTGAAGTTTGGACATCGGCAGCAGTTCATGCCAATCGATCGAAGTCACGTCGTTACCCACAAGAGCGCCACCCTCGATGATGCAGCTCTCGGGATAGTTGCCGCGAAAGAACGACGTATCGACTTCGAAGCGCGTTATCGCCCCTGCTGTCCCTAGCTTAACCACGCACCAGTCGTGCCCGGGACCGCGACGCCGGCGCGTCTCCCATCCATCGCTCATGTCACGCGCAAAACCGGGCATAATAAGGTTTTGCCGATGGCCGAAGAACTCGTCGCTTGCGGCGATCACATCACCGCCGTTTTCCGCAGCCGCGAGATCGATCTCGCTGTTACGTCCGCGCAAAGCCTCCCAGTCCGGTAATACATTGCCATGCACCCGAAGGCGCGCTACCCCGCCATCTGGATATATCTTGAAACGCATATGTGTTACGCGCCCTGTCGACTCAATCTCAAATCTGTTTTGCGAATCGCCCTTGAGTTCCGAGATCGGCAAGATCTCTCGCCATTCGGTCGCGTCGCCCATTAGATAAACCAGATCGGGCTGACCGTCAACCGCACAAGCCTCGAGCGAGCAGGAGGACGGAAAATTACCTTTGAAATATGCCGTGTCAACGACTACACCCTTGATCAACCCCGGCATTCCAAGTCGGACGATGGACCAGTCGAACTTTTCGTCGAGTCGCGGCGATCGGCGGCGGCGGGTTTCCCAACCGTCCATCCACTTTCCATCGTCGGTATAAAGCCCCTCTTTCCAAACGGGTGGCGCGGCGCGAATAAGGTTCTCTTTCGGCGCGAAAAAATCATCGTTCGCAAAAAGCACCGCGCCACCGAGTCTCTCGGACGCCAGATCGATCAATTCAGTAAAGTCCATCTCTATTCTGCGGGCGTCCAACTAATATTTGTCATGCTAGCCTCCTAACATAAGCTTGCCGTTCTCGCCGCCGGCAAACTTGCCGCGGTCAAAAACCGCTTTCCCGCTCACTATCGTTTGTTCTATCTTACCGAATAATTTGCGTCCTGCATACGGCGTGAGCTTGTGTCGGTGGTGGATAAGTTCGGTAATGACGGTGAACTCTTCATCAGGATTCCAAATCATGATATCGGCGTCGAAGCCGACACGAAGCTCGCCTTTGCGATTGCTCAGGCCCGCGAGACGCGCAGTATGTGAGGACATCAGACGCGTAAGATCGGTAATGGCGTAGCCACGCTTCTTTAGATTCGTCCACATCACAGGCAAACTGAACTGCAACGCAGAAATGCCGCCCCAGGCGTTTATAAAATCGCCTTGTTCTAATAATTTGAGCGCGGGCGTGCAGGGCGAGTGGTCGGAGACGACCATATCGATCGTGCCGTCGGCAATTGCCGCCCAGAGCTTTTCGCGATTCTCACGCTCGCGCACCGGTGGACAGCACTTAAAGTGCGTCGCGCCGTCGGCGATTGTCTCGGCAGCGAAAGTAAGATAGTGCGGACAAGTCTCGGCGGTTACCGGCAAACCTTCGTCTTTAGCCGCGCGCAGCATCGGCACGGCGTCAGACGACGAGAGATGAACGATGTGAATACGGCAGCCGGTTTCGCGACAGAGACGAATCATCATCGCGATCGCTTCGTTCTCGGCTTCGCGCGGACGCGAGCGTAAGAACGTGTCGTACGCGCGTTCATCGCAGCCCGCGAGCGAATCTGCCGCCGCATCGATCGGCCCCGCCACTTCTGCATGAACAAGTAATACTGAACCGAGCCGCGCGATCTCTGGCATCGCGATGCGCAGGTCTTTTTCGGTCACGTGCGGAAATTCGTCAACGCCCGAGTGGATCAAGAAACACTTAAAGCCGCGCACGCCTCGCTCGACCAGCCGCGCAAGTTCGCTCGCGTTGTCCGGAACAACGCCCCCCCAAAACCCAACGTCAACTACGCATTGTCCGTCAGCCGCCGCCAGTTTCTCCTCAAAACCCGAGAGCGTCGTCGTCGGCGGTATCGAATTCAGAGGCATGTCGACGATCGTCGTCACGCCGCCAGCGGCTGCGGCCCGCGTCGCGCTCTCGTAGCCTTCCCACTCGGTGCGGCCAGGCTCGTTGACGTGAACGTGCGCGTCGACAATACCCGGCATGACGACCAACTCACCGGCGTCGATCAGCTCGCCGTCGCCCACGTCGTCCCACTCGCCTATCCGAGCGATCTTGCCGCTTGCGATATGCACCGACGCGGCGGCGATGCCGGCGGGCAGAACGACGCGGCGACTGCGAATTACCTTTTCGATCATTCTGACAAAGATGATAGCGCTAAATTCTACAAACCGGCTAAACCTCGCGTTTGTTTGACTTGAGGCAGAGTTTCGCGTAAAACTTTTAGCAGTTTCCGCTCAATTTTATGGCTTCGAATTTGGTATCGATAACGCGGCGCGGGTTTGGCGAGACGATGCGTAAGGACACGTGGTGGCTTCAGTCGGCACTGACGTTTCTGGGCTTTGCAGGATTTATCGTTTACTCGACATGGGCCGCGTTTCAGGGCGAACATTACGCGTTTGGCCCGTATCTGTCGCCGATGTATTCGCCCCTGATCTGGGAAGCCGCGGGTCAGCCGTTGTCGGGTCACGCGTGGCTCGGCGCCTGGCCGTCGTGGCTGCCGAGTTCGATTTTGATACAACCGATAACGCCGGCTGTTTTGATACTTTGGGCGCCCGGCGGGTTTCGGTTTACGTGTTACTACTATCGAGGCGCTTATTACAAGGCGTTTTGGGCCGACCCGGTTGCGTGCGCGGTTGGCGAACCTCGCTCGGGCTATCGCGGCGAAAATTGGTTTCCGCTGATCCTGCAGAACCTTCATCGATATTTCCTTTACGTCGCGCTGCTCTTTATCTTGATCCTCGCGTATGATGCGATTCTCGCGACGCAATTCAAAGACGGCTTTGGCATCGGTGTCGGAACGCTGGTGCTGACCATCAATGTGATCTTGCTTGGCAGCTACACGCTCGGCTGTCACAGCTTGCGGCATCTCGTCGGCGGCGGCTGCGATGTAATGTCGGACAAGCCCGTTCGCAAAAAGACGTACGATTGCGTGAGCGGCCTAAACCGCCGACACATGCTGTTCGCATGGATGTCGCTGTTTTGGGTCGGCTTTTCGGACTTTTATGTTCGGATGTGTTCGATGGGTTACTGGACGGACTATAGATTTTTTTAGGAATGTTTCACCACAGAGTCACAGAGGACACCGAGTTAGTTTGTGGAGTTGAATTCTGATTATTGTTTTTTCTCTGTGTCTCTGTGGTGAATTGATTTAGATGGATTTTCCAACATTTGAACACGACGTAATTGTCATCGGAGCCGGTGGTGCGGGTTTGCGCGCTGCCATTGAGGCTTCGGCGGCGGGCGTGAGCGTCGGGCTGATCTGTAAGTCTTTGCTCGGCAAAGCGCACACCGTGATGGCCGAGGGCGGAATGGCCGCGGCGATGGGTCACAACGACGACCGCGATAACTGGAAGGTGCATTTCAGTGATACTATGCGCGGCGGCCAGTACGTCAACAACTGGCGGATGGCCGAGCTGCACGCGAAAGAGGCGCCGGAGCGCGTGCGTGAGCTTGAGAGCTGGGGTGCGGTGTTCGACCGGACAGCGGATGGCCGCATCAACCAGCGCAACTTTGGCGGTCATCGTTATCCGCGTCTCGCGCACGTCGGCGACCGCACCGGTCTCGAACTGATTCGCACTTTGCAAGATCACGGCATTCACCAAGGCATCGAAGTTTACATGGAGGTGACGGTCGTGTCCTTGCTCAAGGACGGTGACCGTGTGGTCGGTTGTCTCGCATACGAGCGCGAGCACGGACGGTTTCGCATCTTCAAGTGTAAGGCGCTTGTCCTCGCAACCGGCGGCGTTGGCCGCGCCTTTAAGATCACGAGTAACTCGTGGGAAGGCACGGGCGACGGCCACGCGCTCGCGTACGACGCGGGTGCGGAGCTGATCGACATGGAATTCGTACAGTTTCATCCCACGGGAATGGTTTGGCCGCCGAGTGTGCGCGGCATCCTCGTGACCGAGGGCGTTCGAGGTGAGGGCGGCATCCTCAAAAACAGCGAAGGCAAGCGGTTTATGTTCGACGACATTCCGGACAATTACAAAGACCAGACCGCGCGCGACCCCGAGGAAGGCTGGCGTTACACGCAGGGCGACAAGTCGGCAAATCGTCCGCCCGAACTGCTCACACGCGATCACGTCGCACGCTGCATCAATCGTGAAGTGAAAGCCGGTCGCGGATCACCACACGGCGGCGTGTATCTCGACATCGCGTGGATAAAAGAGAAGCTGCCGAATGCCGCCGAGCACATTAAGAAAAAATTGCCGTCGATGTATCACCAGTTCATCCAACTCGCGAATCTCGACATCACAACCACGCCGATGGAGGTTGGGCCGACGACGCATTACATCATGGGCGGAGTGCGCGTCGATGCCGACACGCAGGAATCAACGGTGCCGGGCCTGTTCGCGGCCGGTGAATGTGCGGCAGGCATAAACGGAGCAAATCGCCTCGGCGGAAATTCGCTGTCGGATCTGATCGTGTTTGGTAAACGTGCGGGTGAGTATGCGGCAAAGTTCGCGCTAAGTAATTCGCAAGGCGCCGTCAACCCGGACGAAGTCGCCGAGAAAGCTAAAGCCGCGCTCGAACCGTTCGAACGCGAGGGCGGCGAAAACCCATATGCGATACAACATGATCTGCAAGAGATGATGCAGGCAAACGTCGGTATCGTTCGTCATCATGACGAAATGATCGAGGCGCTCAACGGTCTCGACGTTCTTCGCAATCGCGCTGCGCGCACGTTTGTGCCGGGCAATATCGATTTCAATCCCGGCTGGCACACCGCGCTCGATCTTCATAATTTATTGATCGTGTCTGAGGCGATCACGCGAGCCGCCCTCGAACGCAAAGAAAGCCGCGGCGGACAATATCGCGACGACTATCCTGCGAAAGATCCGGAGTATGCAAAATTCAACTACTCTTTGAAAAAAGGGACAGACGGCGCGATGGAGATCTCGAAATTGCCGATTCCCGCAATGCCCGACGAACTCAAGAAGATTATTGAAGAAATGGGATAATGTTTATTAACCGCAGATAAAATAGATGAAGCAGATCATCTGAGTAAAGCCGATTTTTTCTATCTGCGTTTTCCGCCTTATCTGCGGTTAAAGATTGCTAATATGAAGGCAACGTTCACTATACGTCGAGGTGGTCGCGAGGGCGGCGAGATGATCGATTACCATACCGAAGTCTCGGAGGGAATGGTCGTGCTCGATGCTGTGCATCAGATACAGGCCGAGTCTGCGCCAGATCTTGCGTGTCGCTGGAACTGCAAGGCGGGTAAATGTGGTTCGTGCTCAGCCGAGATCAACGGCATGCCGAAACTGATGTGCATGACGCGGCTCGATACGATCGACATAACAAAACCCGTGACGATCGAACCGATGCGCGCATTTCCCGCGATAAAGGATCTGATCGCGGACGTCAGTTGGAATTACGAAGTCAAAAAACGCATTAAAAAATTCAATCCGCGCAAACCCGACGCCGAGGACGGCACCTGGCGTATGCAGCAATCGGACGTCGACCGCGTGCAGGAGTTTCGTAAGTGCATCGAGTGTTTCTTATGTCAGGATGTTTGTCACGTGCTCCGCGATCACGTAAAGCACGAAGAGTTTATCGGTCCGCGATTCCTAGTCTATTCCGCCGCACTCGAGATGCACCCGCTCGATACCGAGAATCGAACCCAAGAGTTAAAGGATCTGCACGGCATCGGCTACTGCAACATAACAAAATGCTGCACAAAGGTTTGTCCCGAACATATAACGATCACCGACAACGCGATCATTCCGCTCAAGGAGCGTGTCGTCGATGAGCATTACGACCCGCTAGGCAAGCTCGTCAAGATTTTTAGGAAGAAGTGATCTTCGCGTCCGTAGCCCGCACGTTAGTAAGGGCTACCGCAGATTTGTATTAACGGTAGCCCTTACTAACGCGCGGGCTACGGACGCGAAGACATCTGACACGATGAAATATTCAGCCGAACATTGGGAAGCTAAACGGCAAAAAGGTCTCGGCCGCTTTTTGCTTTTTGACGGGATCTTGCTCACAGGCGGGCCGTTCGCTGTCGTTATGCAGATCGTCGGACTGTTTATTACGTGGGGCGAATATCCAAGTTTCGGCGCGTATTTTACGGCGTCGCGGACGTGGGTAACATTTCTTTTGCATGGAACTCTGTTTGGCCTGATAATTGGCTTTATCAACTGGCGTCGGAACGAGCGCACGTTTGCAAAGCCGCCGGATGATGGGCAAAATAGTGCTTGACGATGTTCGAGCTAAAACCGCTACATCGAGATGCAATCGACGCCGCGCTTGAAAAGGCCAATCGCTATCGCCTGCTCAACGAACCCGGCGCCGCCGAGAGCATTTACCTCGACATTCTCGCCGTCGACCCCGACAATCAAGACGCCCTAAAAAATATTGTCCTCGCAATGAGCGATCGCTTTGGCAAAGATTATGCCGTTGGCGACGCGCGCGTTACTGAGTACATAACGCGCCTAAAAGATGATTACCAACGCGCATACTACACCGGCATAATGTATGAGCGGCGAGCAAAAGCCGAGCTCGCTCGGGACGGCGTCGGCGCGTTTGAACTCTTTCGCCAGGCAATGGAGTGTTTTGAAAAGGCCGAAGCAATGCGCCCCGCAGGCAACGACGAAGCGATCTTGCGCTGGAACGGCTGCGCACGGATAATTAACCGCAACAACCTGCGCGAGCGCGAAATGGGACACGATTTTCTCGAATAGGCATTTGCGATGACCGCAAATCCTGTGCGATATTCTAGACAAGCGAAAAAGTGCATTCCTTAGCAGCGATTCGCGCATCTTTTTAAACCTTGAGGAGGCAATAAGGTAATGGCAGGAAAATTTGAACTAAAGCAGGGCGAGAGCGGAAAGTATTCGTTTAACTTGAAAGCGGGCAACGGTCAAGTAATTTTGACGAGCCAATCTTACGACGGTAAGGACGCGGCATTGGGCGGTATCGAGTCGGTCAAAAAGAATGCAGCCGATGATGCAAACTACGAGCGCAAAACATCGTCCGCAGGCGATCCGTTCTTTAGCCTAAAAGCGGGTAATGGCCAGATCATCGGCAAGAGCGAGATGTACAAAACGGCGGACGCAATGGAGAACGGCATCGAGTCCGTAAAAACTAACGGGCCAACCGCTGAAATTGCCGACACGACGGTCGGATAGTATTTTGAAAATCAACATTTGATCAAAGGCCCTTGTTAATAGCGAGGGCTTTTTTTGGATCAGGCGCGGAATGAACGCGGATATACACGAATTAAGAACTCGGGTTTCTGTGTGGCTTTCTGTCTAGCTTCGTGGTTACTATTTTTTTATGAAACGAACCCGTATCGGCGTCTTACGACTTCTCGCTGAAAAAGCAGCTCTTCTACGCGGCCAGCGCGTCGGCCTCGTCTGCAATCCGGCGTCGGTGCTGCCTGATCTGACCCACGTGGCCGACGTTTTTGCCGAACGCGACGATATAAACCTAACCGCCTATTTTGGCCCGCAGCATGGCATACGCGGCGACGTGCAGGACAATATGATCGAGACCGAACACGCGATCGATCCGCGCACCGGTTTGCCCGTCTATTCGCTCTACAGCGAAACGCGCGAGCCGACCGAGGCGATGCTGGAGAACGTGGACACCATCGTCTTTGACATGCAGGACGTCGGCTGTCGCATCTATACGTTTGTTTACACAATGGCGAACTGCATGCGAGCCGCCGCGAGATACGGTAAGCGTGTCATCGTCTGCGATCGTCCAAATCCGATCAACGGTATATCGGTCGAGGGCAATGTGACGGAAACGAAATTCACGTCATTCGTCGGGCAGTTCGAGATACCGACGCGTCACGGGATGACATGCGGCGAGCTTGCGAAAATGTTTAATGAGCACTTCGGCATCGGCTGCGATCTCGAAGTCGTCGGGATGCAAGGCTGGTCGCGCGAAATGTGGTTCGAAGACACGGGTTTGCCGTGGGTTCTGCCAAGCCCGAATATTCCGACTGTCGACACCTGCGTCGTCTTTCCCGCGACAGTTCACCTTGAAGGCACCGAATTGTCAGAGGGCCGTGGCACGACAAAGGTCTTCGAGATAAACGGCGCGCCGTATATCGACCCGTACGAATGGAAAGCCGCTCTCGACGCGTATAATTTCCCGGGCGTGACATTCCGCCCGTGTTATTTTCGGCCGACGTTCCAGAAATGGGCCGATCAAACCTGCGGCGGCGTTCAGCTTCATGTAACCGACAGAGAGTTGTTCACACCCGTCCTCGTCGGTATCGCCATGGTCAAAACGGCATACGACCTTTACACCGACAAATTCCAATGGAAACAGGAAGATTACGAATACGAGTTCGGCAAAAATCCATTCGATGTCGTCTGCGGCACGGACAAGATCCGTAAAGCGATCGAGTTGGGGGCGGCGTTGATAGAAATAGAAGCTGCGTGGGAAGGTGGATTACGAGAATTCGTTGAACTTCGAAAGGCGTTTCTAGTCTATTGATCTTGTTTAAGTACATCTTCCAGCCAGTTCTGCTCAAGGCAATCTGGACGGATGACTTTTTTCTTCCAGGTTTTTCCGCCTACTAATTTCATTTGCGGATAACTAGTGTGTTTAAGAAAATACCTCATACCTTTTGCGTCACTTTGGATCTCGAATAGTCCATTCGATTTCAGCTTCTGTAATTCGTATCTGATAACAATCGGAGCAGTGACCCCGCGAGGATCACCCCGAAAGTTGGTGCTTGTCACGTAATAGGATTCTTCGCGCGGGAAGCGGAAGAGCTTTACATCAGAATCGGATCGATATGTGCCGAAAAAGGTCTTTTGCTTTGTCTGGACGTCATACCACAATTGGGCGCCCACACCACACATTAAACCTGTGCATTGACGCGGAAGCATTGAGATGGCGATGATCGTCTGTTTATATAGCTTGTAGAGCTTGATCTGTTCCCACTGTCCGATCATGTTCAAGGTAAATTTGCCGGTATCGTCCGGCTCATTACTTGTCGTCTTGTCGTCTAACGTGATTAATTCGCCGTTGATCCTGATACTGTGCTGAGAATCACTTTTACCTATCTGATCAATCCATTCTACGACTTGGCCATCCAAAACAAATCTTTGTGTTCCCGACTGCCAGAGCCCAGGTTCGTGGGGGATGTTGATTATGTGGTCTGCCCTCTGTTCATTAACGTCGAAGTAGCGGTTTAGCCGTTCATAGATGTGTTTTTCGCACTCTTGCTTTGAAGAGCTGGCCCGCGCAGTCTGCGGAATACAACTTATTCCAGACAGTAAAACAATCACAATGAGTTGGGCAATTTTCATGATTTCCGTACCAAACCTTTAGCATTTTCCTTTCTCACAGCAACAATCATTAACTTACTTCAGCCGCCGCTCACGGCGTTGAAGATGTGAAGCTCGTCGGACGTGAGTTTGGTTTGCAATCCCTTGAGGCGTTTGACGTCGTCAGAGCCGACAAAGATATTTACATGCTGGCGTATCTCGCCCTGTTCGTTGAGGACGCGGTCGCGCAAGGCGATGTGCTTTTTCCAAAGCGAGCAAAGCGCGTCATTAACGGTCGCGAATTCACCCGACAAATTCACCTCCACCTCGCCGCCTGTGTAAGGTTTTAAATGACCGCTGAGATGAACAGTTACGGGCATACAAACTTTTTTCTTAACTTTGCGGTCTTTGCGTCTTTGCGGGAGACGATTTCCCGCAAAGCCGCAAAGGAAAGCAAAGGGAAGCAAAAAAAACTCAAACTGAATACGCCTTGACGCAGCAGATCTCGGGCAGTGACCCTTCGATCATCTTCCACGAATCGCCGTCATTCATCGAACCAAAGAGTTTGCCGTTCTTTGTCCCGAAGAAGATGTTGTTGCCGACGCTCGTGACGGCGTCACGCAAAATTACCTCGTACGCGTTTTTTTGCGGCAGGCCTTTTGTGAGCGCACTCCAACTTTCACCCTCGTCGCGCGTGCGATAGACGCGAAGCTTGCCTTCGCACGTGAAACGCTCGGCGTCCTTCTGCAGCGGCACGATAAAAACCGAACCGGCGTCGCTCACGGTTAGTCCAAAACCGAAGTTAGACGGCAGCCCGTTCTCGATCTCTTGCCACGTCACCGCGCCGTCGCGGCTGCGGTAAACGCCATGATGGTTCTGCAAAAAGAAAAGACCTTTCTTTCGCGGATGACGTGCTATTTTATGAACGCACTGGCCGAACTCGGGATACGGATCGGGGTTAAAGTACGCCGAAACGCCTTTGTTCGTCACCGTCCAGCTTTTGCCGCCGTCTTTCGATTGGTAAACGCCGCCGGTCGAGATCGCTACTTTCAAGTCGTTCGCGTTCTTAGCGTCGGTGACGATCGTGTGCAGGCAAAGCCCGCCAAAGCCCGGCGTCCACCTCTTACGGTGCGGATGCGACCAGAGGCCCTTGTTAAGCTGCCAGGTCACACCACGATCATGCGACTCGAACAACGCCGCGGGCGCAACGCCGACGTAAAGCGAATCCGCGTCGCCGCCCGCCGTGATCTGCCAAATGTTTTCGAGTGATTTCTTTGTGTTGGCGGGCATCTTGATCCGCATCCGCTCGGGTGCGTCCCACGTTGCGCCCATGTCGGTCGACCTGACGAGCTCGGCGCCAAAATGCCAGCTTGTCCGGGCGGCCCACATTTCGTTTCGGCCCTTTCGCTGGTCAAAAAATGCCGAGTAAACCGCAAGTCCCGCAAAATGCGGCCCGTCAATTGACCATTTACCGTTACCGCCGCGCTTTAGAATGAACAGCCCTTTTGCCGTTCCGACAAGCAAGAGAATGTTGCGCTTTGTCATATTCGCTCCTCAAGAATTTATTACGTTCTTTACATCGAGGCTGCGGTTGCGTAGATCGAGGCCGCCTTCGAGCACCGATTTTAGATTTGCCAGAAAGAATGTCCAGCCGTATGACGAATCCACATAGATCTCCCGATCCTCATCATCCGGAATGCGGCTCTGCGTGAGTTCGACCACAACTTCGCCCATTTCTTCGATTAAGCTGATTGATACGAGGGAGTCTTGTGTGAATGTAAAAGCAAAACGGTTGAGCCCGTTTGCTTCGACGATTTTGCCATATTCACTGACTTCGTCGGGGTAACCGTACCAACGCCAAGAGTAGCCGCAACCCACACTGACCGGTAGGTGGTTGTCGTGTGTCTTGCCATCGGGATCGACATATTGGGCGGAACGGAGAAACCAGAGTTCGATCTTCGACGGAACTGCCCAATGCTCATAGATAGCTTCCACAGGTCGGTCAACCGTGATTCGCCGCGTGAAACTGCTCCAATCTCTACTCATCAGCTTCTTCTAGTAGAACCAATTCTTTTTGGCTACTTTGGTCATCCTCTTTTTCGTGTTCTTCTTGCCGCTCCTCAACGAACCAACTCGCAACAAATCCGGTGAATGTGCCAAAGAGTCCAACTCCAGTCGTCATTAAGAAAGCTGCAATAATTCTGCCTTCAGTGGTTACGGGGTATTTGTCTCCATAACCAACCGTCGTAATTGTTACATAAGCCCACCAAAGAGCATCTTCTGCCGTTTTAATGTTGCTGTTTGGGTCGTCCTCAACCTGTAAGATCGCCACTGATGAAAATATCACCATTAAAACCGCAAGAATAGCCACGGACGTAAAGGCACCCTGAACTTTCTTACGAAAAATATGATCTGCTAAGTGTCGCACTGACCGAAATGCTCGAAGAACCCGAAGGAGCCGAAACAACCGAATAACGCGGCCTGGCCTGAAGTATTCTAGGGTCGGAATACTTGAAAGCAGGTCGATCCAACCCCATCGCATAAACTTAAGCTTGCTTTCCGCGCGGTAAAAGCGAACGCAAAACTCATATAGGAAGAAAACACAGATTACATCATCAATTAGATTTAATAATCTGGACACTTCGGGTTCTAACTTGAAGAACGTATCGATCAGTAGCGCGCCCAAAACGTAAAGTGAGAGTACTACAACCATCAGATTTAAGAATCCGAGTTTGTTCTCTTTTGGATTTGTTAGTGTTGGCTCGCTATCCATGTGCCTTCGACTTCTTATTCCTTTTAGATTTAGTTGGTTGCGGAGTCGGTGTCGAAGTCGGGGGCGTTGGGGCGTTTGAAACTAGGCGCACCGGTTTGGGTTGTTCTCGCTGACTAGTATTTCGGTCGATCACAGCAAAAATGACACAAAGCGAAATAACCCCTACGATAACAGCTCCAGCGATAGCTAGACCAACAAATGCAGCACCGGCGGATGGCGAGCCATCAATTTTACTCCTGTGGGAAAGACCGGTTCCGGGGATTCCGATATTCCGAAAAATGCCAAGCTTTCCAATGGTTGCCGAGAGTCCTCGTTTGCCGACATTCACACCTGTGATGCCCGTTTTGCCAATATTGAGCCGGACACCAGGCAGAATCTTAAAAATCTTTCGGAATCTCCAGCCCATGTCTACTCTTTCTGAACCTTGGTTTGCGGCTACAGAAAACCCTACTTAGATTTTCCGCCTCCGAAATAACTTGTTATGCTTCCGAGAATTCCACGAACGACTGTTTCTCCGATTTTCCGCCCGATAGATGAGCTTGCAGAACGCGCGACACTCTTCGTCACCGATTCAACCAGCGAGTCGTTGCGGCTTGTGCGGCGAGAAGCCCTCGCCTCTTCTTTCTCTTGCTGTTCGTCTTGCTTCGCAACCATTTCGGCTTCTGCAACATGTTGTTGTTCGACGAGCTTTGCTTCGGTCTTTTTCTGAAGTAGTTCAAAAGCTGACTCACGGTCTACCGTCTTTTCATACTGACCGGCAACGAGGGAATTTGCGATCAGCGCGGTGCGCTGTTCCGGCGTGATCGGGCCGAGGTGACCGACCGGCGGCACAATAAAGGCTCGCTCAACCATAGTCGGAACGCCCTTTTCGTCGAGCGTCGAGATCAGAACTTCGCCGACGCCGAGCTCGGTAATGACGGTTTCGGTTTTGAGTTTTGGGTTTTCGCGGAAAGACGATGCGGCAGCCTTCACACCTTTTTGCTCCTGCGGCGTGTATGCGCGAAGCGCGTGCTGTATGCGGTTGCCGAGCTGCGCGAGAACCTTCTCCGGAATGTCTGCCGGATTTTGCGTGACAAAATAAACACCGACGCCTTTTGAACGGATCAGCCGCACGACCTGTTCGACCTTATCGACCAGAGCCTGCGGCGCATCGCTGAACAGCAGGTGAGCTTCGTCAAAAAAGAAGACGAGCTTTGGTTTTTCCATGTCGCCCGCTTCGGGGAGCGACTCGAAAAGCTCGCTAAGCAGCCACAACAGAAATGTCGAATAGAGCTTTGGCGAATGAATAAGTTGATCTGCCGCCAGCAAATTCAGCACGCCCTTGCCGCCGACAGACTGCATAAAATCATCGAGCTTGACGGCCGGCTCGCCGAAAAACAGGTCGCCGCCTTGTTCGTCGATCTGCAGCAGCCCGCGCTGAATAGCGCCGACCGACGCGGTCGAAACGTTGCCATACTGCAGCGTGAGTTCGTCGGCGTTCGTCCCGACCCACTTCATCAGCTCCTGCAAATCCTTTAGATCGAGCAGCAGCATGCCGTTTTCGTCGGCGTACTTGAACGCGATCGACAACACGCCTTCTTGGGTGTCGTTGAGCTGCAGCAGTCGCGAAATCAGCAGCGGCCCCATCTCGCTCACGGTCGCCCGCAACGGATGGCCTTGCTTACCGAAAACATCCCACACGGTCGCAGGGAATTGCTCGAATTTCGGCGTGATGCCAAGCAGCTTGTTGCGGTCATCGACCTTTGCATTACCGCCGCCGGGCTGCGTCACACCAGTCAGATCGCCCTTTATGTCGGCCATAAAGACCGGCACGCCGAGCTGGCTAAATCCCTCGGCAAGTCGTTGCAGCGAAACAGTTTTGCCCGTTCCCGTTGCGCCCGTGATTACGCCGTGACGGTTCGCCATCTGCGGCAGGAGAAAAAGCCCCTCGTCTTTGTCGTCTTTTTTTGCTACAAGAATTGGTTCGGTCATAGTTGGATCGCAGACTGCGAGCCTGCGCGTGCTCCTTTTTTTTATTCTAAAATTTCCTAATAAACTGTTTTCGGCTAGCCAACGCTGTCTTCCCGCAAGCAGAGCCCCGGGTTACGTGCGGGCCGCGGACACATGGCTAACACTTTTCGTACTTCCAGTTACGCCGCTTGCCCTCCGACAGCCATTCAATGGTCGTTGCAAGGCGCTTATCTCGTGTCGGATCGGTTTTCGCCTCGGTGATCCACTCGACGTACTCTTTCCTGCAGCTGTAGGGAAAGCCCTGAAATGCCGCGGCTGCCTTTTTGTTTTTTGCGAGCGCCTTCAGCAAAGTGTCGGGCACGACAAGTTCTTTTTGTTCTTTGGAGGCCTTCCGGACGACCTTAACACCGTCGTCGTTCAGTTTGCACGCATCCTTGATGAGTTTTTTCATCGTCCTGTTGTCCCGCAAGTCCTTTAGCGATTTGATCCGGCCAAAACTGCCCATTGCCGTTTTCTCAGCCGGAAACACTGATTTTTCAAGCAGCTCCTGTTTCCAGAAGCCAAACGCAACATGCTCTTTAAACGACGCCATAGAGCACATAATTCCCTTGTAATCGAAGTGCGGAAAACTCCACTTCTTGGTTTCCACGACGTCAGGACAGGCCTCGTGAACGAGCTTTCGGATATGTCTGAGAATCGGCTTCGCGAACTCTTGCGCCTTGTCGATGTACTCATCGACGTAACGATTTGTCGTTGCCATTACTTCAACTCCTTAGAGATTTTCGAACCGTATTATATACGATTTTCTTTACGGATAACCAATTTCAAGCCCGACCATTTATCGTCGACGGCACAAACCTTTACGTCCACCAGGCCGAGTGGCAAAGCGGCGTCCCGAACGGTGTCCTCTGTGATCTCGGTCGGCAGTTTTGCCGCTTTTTTATACCAGGAAACCCATATTGAGCCGTGCTGCCTGATCAGATCGCGGTATTTTGATAGCTCGGCGTACAGTTCGTCGCGGCTGTTTGTGAAAAGGTGGATGACGTCAATTGTGCCCTTACAGCGTGAGAGTTTCTGCAACGTGACGTCGTTTGGAAGTGGAGAAAGCAGTTGTTCGTAATCGTCCGGCGCGTTGGTTGTGGCGACCGTGAAGCCGTCCTTGATGCCCAACTTTTTGGCTAGCGGTGTTCCTGAGTATCCTGCGGTCATATCATTTTGATCAGAACCTGCCGTTCACGCGGACCGTCAAACTCGCAGAGATAAATAGCCTGCCAGCGCCCTAAGAGCAACTTGCCATTCTCAAACGGCACCGTGGCGCTTGCCCCGACGAGTGACGATTTTATGTGAGCGTCCGAATTGTGCTCAAAATGATGAAAGCTCGGCTCGTATTGCGGTATCAGCCTTTGCAAAAAACCAAGCATGTCACTTTGCACGTCCGGGTCGGCGTTCTCGTTAATGGTCAAACCGCACGTCGTGTGCTGCGTGAATACGACGACAACGCCATCGCCGTCAGGCAGCAAAGCCGCGATCTTGGATGTTATGTCGATCATTTGCTCGCGTCTTGACGAGCTGACGCTGATAGTTTCCATGTTCGGCGAAAAGCGTTCGAGTCCGTGTTTCGGTTAGTATATCAGACAGGACATTTACCGGCCTTTGGTCGATACCTCGAGGAATATTTATGTTGAGAATTTCAAAAAACGCATTTCTATTGGCAGCGATCTTTGTACTGTTCGCAAACGTTTACGCACAAAACCGATTCGAAGGCTACTCGCTCACCGTTGAGGCCAATGAGGACGGCGCTTGTCCCGTCCGTTGGCTGCCGTCGGCTGGCGGAGGCAACGCGATCGACGTTTTTGTCGCAGGCACAAATCAGCAAAGCCGGGCGGCCGGACTAACGGCTTGTGATGAAAGCGGCGTCTCGGGCAACCGAGTCAACCCAAACGGCTTAGGAAAGTGGTGCTTTTCAGGTGCCGAACCGATGTATGAGATCCGCCTGCAGAACGGCATCAGCTACCTTTGGCCGGCATTGACAAAGGAATCGGGCGTTTACAACGTAAAGGACTTTCGGCCTGTCCGGCGCACGTCGGACAATCCTGCAAAGTATGTTTTCACCGAGCCGGTGGATTACACGAAAACTATAAAGAATGCGATTGCCTACTTAGCGGCTCGCCAGGGCGGCACCCTGCGCTTTCCAGACGGCGACTACATCGTCGGCACGACCGACGGGAACACTCGCGACTCTACTTATCAGGCGATCACCATCCCGTCAGGAGTCGTTATTGAAGGCTCAGGCGCAAATGCATCGACACCGTCGTCCAACATGCCTTACCGCACAACGTCGACGCGAATTCGCTTAAAGAACGACAACCAGACCGTTTTTAGAATTGGCGGCTGCACAAATCAGGTAACGATCAAGAACATCGAACTGATCGGAAACACTCAGGTATTTGCCGAGACGCTTCGCGGATCGAACATCGGAACGATCGGCATCGAAGGCTTGGGAAAATGGGCGATCGATCCTGTAACTAAGCAGCACTTACCAAACTCGACGCAATTTATTCGTTTCGAGAACATAACGCTGCAAGAATTTGATAAAGGAATCTTCGTTCACAACGTAAACGAACGAAACTGTAACCCGGCGGAACAAGCGTGCGATCAGTGGCAATTCGACTATGTTCGCGTCGATCAACTGTATTCACTGCACAACAGAACCGGAATTTGGGTCAACACTTTTAATACCGACTGGCAGGTTAATAACACTTTTTTTGCCTACACCGCGAAAAACGGTCCCGGCGATGGCATTCGATTGCAGAAAGCCGGTGGCATGTTACTCCAGCAAACCTTTGGCGGCGGTTATGACTATGGTGCAAATATCGGTGGAACGTTTCTCCACATCGACTACGTCGGCGGAATGACGATAATCAGCTCCGGCTCTGAGAGGGGAAAACGCAGTATCTATACAAATCCTTTAGGCGGAGCCTCGAGCACAATTATAACGGTGATGAATTCCGGCTTTGGTGATCCGGTCGAGCTCGGCGGACGCCTAAATTATGTATCGAGTGGATCGTTCTACCAGGCAAACACGCTAACAGCCGACCCCAATGTAACTATTACGTCGACAGGCGATCGATTTTGTTACGACCCGTATTCGCTGCCCGGCCGTTGCAAAGACAGTGCGGGGCGAAACGTCGCACGGCCTAACGTCTCTGGCGGGCGAATAATGTTTCAGACCGGCAGTGTCGCGGACGGCAAAGGCGCAGACAGGCTCGAGGGCCGGCCGAACTTGTTCGGTTACAATGTCGAGATCCGCGACGGCCTTATGCAGTACGACCCTAACGTCAATTTCAAGCTTATAAACGACTGGGCCAGCGGCGCCGACGGTCGTCCGCCGGTCAAGGACGGTGCTTTTGTCTACTGTAACGACTGCCGCCGCGGCGGTGTATGTTCACAGGGCACGGCAGGCTCAGACGGCGCGTTTGCAAAACGCATAAACGGACAGTGGCGCTGCGATTGAATAATATAGCCGCCGATTCGATAGATAGGCACTGATGATTGATGACTTTGAATCAGTGTTTATCTGTGTGATCGGTGGCTATTTTCATCTTCGCCATTTGTTAAATCGCCGCTAGTATCTGATAATCAACAACTTTGATATTCGCTTTAATTATGAATAGTTACGTAATTTATTTGGTGCCGGCTCTCGGGATTTTTGGTTTGCTGGTGATGGCATATAAATCGGCCTGGGTCAGTAAGCAGGACGCGGGCGACGACAAAATGCAAGAGCTCGCCGGCTACATCGCGGACGGCGCGATGGCTTTCCTGAAAGCCGAGTGGAAGGTGCTCAGCATCTTTGTCGCGGTCACCGCATTGTTGCTCGCCTATTCGGGAACGATCCACGAGGTCGGCGGCCGTCAGATACATTCGCATTGGCTGATCGCGGTTGCATTTATCATCGGCGCCGTCTTTAGCGCGACCGCCGGTTTTATCGGCATGAAGGTCGCGACAAAGGCAAATGTTCGCACGACGCAGGCCGCACGCACGAGCCTGAAGCAAGCGCTAAAGGTTTCGTTTACCGGCGGCACGGTTATGGGACTGGGCGTCGCGGGTCTCGCGGTTCTCGGACTCGGCGGTTTGTTTATTGCGTTTCTGGCTATTTTTGCCGACCTCGGTGCAAACACGGTTCGCACGTCGATCGAGGTGCTGACCGGCTTCTCGCTCGGTGCAGAGTCCATTGCACTTTTTTCGCGTGTTGGTGGCGGAATTTACACAAAGGCCGCTGATGTCGGTGCCGATCTTGTCGGCAAGGTCGAGGCCGGCATTCCTGAGGACGACGTTCGTAACCCCGCGACCATCGCTGACAACGTCGGTGACAACGTCGGTGACGTCGCCGGTATGGGCGCCGATCTTTTCGGCTCGTACGTCGCGACGATCCTGGCGACGATGGTTTTGGGACAGGAGATCAAGGTAAAAGATGCCTTTGGCGGAATGTCGCCGATCCTGCTGCCGATGGTGATCTGCGGCCTCGGTATCGTGTTCTCGATAATCGGCACAATGCTTGTTCGGATCAAGGACGATAAATCGAATGTGCAAAACGCGCTAAACATCGGTAACTGGACATCGATGCTGCTGACGGTCATCGCATCCTTGCCGGTCGTTTTGTGGATGCTGCCCGATGGGCCGATAACGTTGCGTTCGGCGAGCTTTACAAAGCTTGGCGTTTTCGCGGCGATCGTCGTCGGAACGATCGTTGGCGCGATCATGAGTTTTGTCACGGAGTATTACACCGCGATGGGCAAAAAACCGGTCAACTCGATCGTGCAGCAATCATCGACCGGCCACGCGACCAACATCATCGGCGGTCTGGCCGTCGGCATGAAATCGACCGTCATACCGATCCTCACGCTCGCAGGCGGAATTGTCGCTTCGTATTATTTTGCCGGACTCTACGGCGTGGCGATCGCCGCCGCGGGAATGATGGCGACGACTGCGATGCAGCTCGCGATCGATGCTTTCGGGCCGATCGCCGACAATGCTGGCGGCATCGCTGAGATGAGCCAACTGCCGCCGGAAGTTCGCGAGCGCACCGACAATCTCGACGCGGTCGGCAACACGACGGCCGCCACCGGCAAAGGTTTTGCGATCGCTTCGGCTGCTCTGACGGCTCTCGCGCTTTTTGCAGCGTTTGTCGGTATGGCCGGCATTGACCGCATCGACATCTACAAGGCAAACGTACTCGCGGGTCTCTTTGTCGGCGGCATGATCCCGTTCATTTTCTCGGCTCTTTGTATTCAGGCGGTCGGAAGAGCCGCGATGGACATGGTGCAGGAAGTTCGCCGTCAGTTTCGCGAGATACCGGGCATCATGGAGCACAAGGCAAAGCCCGAGTACGAAAAGTGCGTTGCCATCTCAACGAAAGCATCATTGCGCGAAATGATGATGCCCGGCGCGATCGCTTTGATCACGCCGATCATTGTCGGCTTTACGTTCGGCCCCGAGGTTCTTGGCGGTCTGCTCGCGGGCGTGACCGTGTCCGGCGTGCTCATGGGCATCTTCCAGTCGAACGCCGGCGGTGCTTGGGACAACGCAAAGAAATCGTTCGAAAAAGGCGTAGAGATCAACGGCGAAACCGTTTTCAAAGGCTCGGAACCGCACAAGGCCTCAGTCACCGGCGACACCGTCGGCGATCCGTTCAAGGACACTTCCGGCCCATCGATGAACATTCTCATCAAGCTGATGTCGATCGTAAGCTTGGTGATCGCACCTTATATTTACGGGATCGGGCAGTAACTGTTACCACATAGAAACATAGAACAAATAGTTTTTTCTCATGGCTATGTGCCCTATGTTTCTATGTGGTTATTATTCTCCATTAAACTTACAAACCGCTGGAACAGATACTCCGAGTCATGCGGGCCGGGCGCAGATTCGGGATGATATTGCACGCTGAAGATCGGTAGTGTTTTGTGCCGCAAGCCGGCGACGGTTTGGTCGTTGAGGTTGATGTGCGTGACTTCGACATCGGCGGGCAGGCTGTCGGCATCGACGGCAAAGCCGTGGTTGTGCGAGGTGATCTCGATCTTGCCGGTCGTCAGGTCTTTTATCGGCTGATTACCGCCGCGGTGGCCAAATTTCAGTTTGTATGTCTTTCCGCCAAAAGCCTCGCCAATGAGTTGATGCCCCAAGCAGATGCCGAACATCGGCTTATTCGAAGTAGCGAGCTTTTTGATCTCATCGACCACCTTTGTCATCGACGCCGGATCGCCCGGACCGTTTGAGAGAAATATGCCGTCGGGTTTTAGCGCGAGAACCTCGTGTGCAGATGTGTCGGCTCGCACAACGGTTACGCGACAGCCGAATCTCGCGAATTCGCGAAGGCTGTTTGTCTTTACACCAAAGTCATACGCGACGATGTGAAACTGCTCGCCGTTCGCCGCGGGAAAGTCGTATGCTGCATCAACCGTCACGGCGGTCGCCAACTCGCGATTTTGCATCTCGGGTGAAGCCAAAACCCTTTCAAGGAGGGACTTGGCGTCGGTGTCGGTCGTCGAGACGCCGGCACGCATCGCGCCTTTATCGCGAATGTGCCGAACAAGCGCGCGGGTGTCGATGTGCTCGATGCCGACAATGTTGTTTTGTTTTAGATAGTCTTGCAGCGATGCGGTCGAGCGAAAATTCGATTTTATGCGACTCGCTTCGCGCACAACAAAGCCCTCGACCCATGGGCGGCGCGATTCGACATCCTCGTCGTTGACGCCGTAATTGCCGATAAGCGGATACGTCATCGCGACGATCTGACCGGCATAACTCGGATCGGTCAATATCTCCTGATAGCCCGACATCGACGTGTTAAAAACCATCTCGCCAAACGCCTCGCCATGGGCGCCAAACGATCGACCGACAAATTCCCTGCCGTCTTCAAGAACTAAAATTGCGTTGCTCATTCACTGTGATTTTAACGCAAAGGCGCGAAGCGGCAAAGACGCAAAGAAAATCAACTTTGCGGCTTAGCATCTTGGCGTCCTGCGTTAAGAGTTTATCTTTCCTCGGCGCGGAGGTCGCTGTCGTCCTCGGGGGTAGTGGTTGGAGACGGTTTTGGGGTGTTCTCGTCGTATTCGCCGTGATTCAGAAAACCTACACTCGATGGCTTCCAATAGCGAAAGAACGCCTTACCGTAAATATACTTTTCAGGTACGAGGCCCCACGAGCGCGAATCGAGTGAGTTATCGCGGTTGTCGCCAAGGACGAAGTAGTAATGCTTTTCGACAAGTTTGCTCGGAATGTTTGGCAGCGAGCTGTTGTACAGCGGATCGAGATAATCTTCTCTTAGTTGGATGCCGTTTACAAAAACACTGCCGTTTCGCAGTTCGACCGTCTCCCCGGGCAAACCGATCACACGCTTCACAAAACTCTTATCGGGATCGTCGGGATACCAAAAGACAACGATGTCGCCGCGTTCGATATGCCCCCAACTTACAGACTGGATCTTGTAATAGACGAGTTTGTTTACGAGCAGGCGTTCGCCGTCATGTAGCTGGGGCAGCATCGACGTGCCCTCAACGACGACAGGTTGGACAAAAAATACGCCGAAGAGGATAAAAACGACGATGATCAAAAAAATGTCGCGGAGCAATTTGAAACTCTCCGTCCACAGCCCCTGTCGCGATTCACGTCGAAGCTCCGTGACCTCGATCCCGGCGTCATCGCTCGCCGAGACAAGGCCAAACTCCGATTGGTTTTTCCTATTCAAATCGAACATAATCAGGCTGTTTGCAAAACCGGGGACGAGGCGCGTTTCGTCCACTCGGCAACCTTAATAATCCGTCTATTAGACGCGGTTTGTCAACGCAATTTATGAATGAACAGATTCGCTCACTTTTTCTTGCGGCACAGCATTATACGTATCTCAACAGTGCCGCGGTGTCGCCGATGCCGGTGACGGCCGTCAAGGCCGTGATCTCGCAGCTCGTGGATGTCGCGGGCGGCGGCTCGCTTGGTTATCAGCACTGGGTCGACACAAAGAACCGTGCCCGAACTCTCGTGGCAGGGCTGATGAAGGTCCGCGACGAACAGGTTGCGTTCACACGTAATACGTCCGACGGATTTTCGTCGATCGCCGCCGGACTCAATTGGAAGCGCGGCGACAACATCGTCAGCTTCGAGGCCGAGTTCCCCGCAAATTTTTATCCGTGGCGTCGTGTTCGGGATGACTTCGGCGTCGAGCTTCGGCTTTGTAGTGAGCAAGACGGCCGTATCGACCTGGACGAGTTCGTCTCGCTGATCGACTCGAACACCCGTGTCGTCGCTATCAGTGCCGTGCAGTACGCATCGGGCTTTCGCGCCGATCTCGAGCGTATCGGCCGTGCCGCACGCGAGGTGGACGCTCTGTTCTGCGTAGACATTATCCAAGGTCTCGGCGCGATGGAATTTGATCTGCCGGCACAGTTTGTGGACGCGGCGTGCTCCGCCAGCCACAAATGGCTTTGCGCGCCCGAGGGCTGCGGCATCATTTACCTTTCCGATAGGGCTCGCGAGCGGATCAGGCCGACACTCGTCGGCTGGATTTCGGTCGAGACACCGTGGGACTTTGCAGATCGAGAGCAGAGTTTCAAATCAACGGCGTTGGCATGGGAGAGCGGTACCGGGGCGTCCGCGCTGTTTTACGGACTCGAACAGAGCGTGAAGCTCCTCACCGATACCGGCATCGGCAATATCGAAAGTTATTTAGGCGATTTGTCCGATCAATTATGCGACGGCATCGCCGGGAAAAACTACGAGATCGTCAGTTCGCGAGCACCCGGCGAAAAGTCGGCCATCGTCTGTATAGAACATCGTAATGGTCTCTCGCCAAACCAGATCGCCTCACAGCTAGAGCGACAAAAGATCATCGTCAGTCCGCGCGGGCAACGGCTGCGCATCGCCCCACATTTCTATAACAATTCAAGTGACATTGATCGACTGATCGACGCCTTGCCGTAGCTAGTCGCCCAACAGTTGTTCAGGTTGGATGTCCGGCGTGAAACCGTCAAGATTTAACCGCGTCATACCGCCCGCATCGGTGTAAGTCGGTAGAGCTGCACGCCGGCGTTCGCGCGTCTGAAAGTAGATAAATCCCGCTGTCAAACCGCCCACAATCGAGATACCGATGCCGATAACGATCACCAGCACGGTTGATAAAAAAATGTCCGCCGTCGTCAGCACGAACGCGCGTTCCGCTGAGATAAGAAACGGATTGTCGCCGAGCCACTGCACTTGCTTTTCGTATTTGACCTGATCGAGCAGCGCGCCGGCCGCGTCCTCGTCCGCCACGTCAAAGACGAACGCGTTGTAGTTGCCAATGCGGCGATAAACGGTTGAGCCGTCCTGGGCTTCGAGGATCTCAGTGAACTTAGCGTCGGCGTCTATTGAGGCTTGTGGGCTCGTGTATTCAATTATCAGCAGCCTGCCGGCGTCGTATTGAGCGGTGACCGCCTCTGTGCCGGCGACAAATTCGACGACCGGCAACACAGCTCTGTCACCCACGGCGGCCCTGAGGGTTTGCCCGTCGGTCGCGAAAACAGCTCCTTCGCGAACGTTTTCCCAATCGGGCAGGTGTTTTAAGAGTACGGGAATGCCGTCGACCTCAGAAACTTCTTGCGAGCGGTATTTTTGCGGCACCGTCGGTTGGGCGATCGCAAATGAGGCGGTAAAAACCACCACGCACAACGCCAGTACGATCTTGATAATGTGTCCTGATCTCATCAGCTAAAATGTTCTCCGGCGATGCCAAACGACGGTGTGTTTCTAGGGATTTTAGCATCTTTGATCGAATTTACAGCCTAAAAACAGCCGTGCACTAAAACGTGTAGCATTTGATGCACCGGGCGCACGAAAGGGTTACGCGAATCCATCCTGCTCCCGACAACGAAAACACTTTATGTATGCGAGATAACCGAACAAACCGCATGTTTTATCGTGAAATAGCACTTACCGCGTGCGTCTGGCGGGTTTGGCACGGCAATTGAGAAGTGATGCGACGGGAGGGAAAATCAATGACAACTGAAACATTAAATTTTCCGGTTTTTCACAGCGAGCAGGGTGTAGATACAGACTACGTGGTCTTTAAGACGACTAGCTCGGCATTAGACATCAGCAAGGCAAAGGATTTCGACCTTGCGCAAAACGCGTCCAAGGGCGACATGGTTGCCTTCGAGGAGCTATACAAACGCCATCATCGGCGGGTTTATTCGATCTGCTTGCGCATGCTGCAAAACACCAGCGAGGCCGAAGACCTCACGCAGGACGTTTTCATCCAGCTTTATCGCAAGATCGGTTCATTCCGCGGCGACTCGGCCTTTACGACGTGGCTGCACAGAATGACGGTCAACCAGGTGCTCATGCACTTTCGCAAACGAACCGTAAAGTTTGAAAAGACGACCGAGGAGGGCGAAACGCCGGACCAAGTCGTCTCAGGTACGGCAAATCCTGAGCGTATGCGTATCGTCGACAAGATCGCACTCGACAACGCGATCGCGCAACTGCCGACCGGTTATAAGAATGTTTTCCTTCTGCACGACGTCGAGGGCTTCGAGCACGAAGAAGTCGCCCGAATTCTCGGCTGCTCAGTCGGCACGTCGAAATCGCAGCTTCATAAAGCACGGCTCAAGCTGCAAAAGCTCTTGAAGAAAAAGGCTAACCCGCGTCTCGTCGGTATTGAGGCGTAAGACAGAATTGAGATCTAGTAGGATTGAGGCTTCTCGGCAACGAGAAGCCTTTTTATTTGGCTGCTTTGCGTGACTCAGCCAGCTTATTCATCGAATCGATCAATCTATCGAGATCAATAGTCTCGATAATGCGCGTCACGTTTTCACGGTTTCCAATTAACCGAGCGTTAAGCTTCTTATCATAAGCAAGCTGGACTGAGATCTTTGTGAACCGCCAGTCCTCGCAGCCGAGACAATCACTTGGCGGCTCAAAGTTTTGCCGAGCTTCAAATCCCTTTATCTTAAAAACATATGGCTGAGGAGCTTGATTACCGCCTCTTGTCGATTCGAAGATCTTTTGCATTTTCTTCGATTCTTTCTCCATTTGTCTCGCTCGTTTCTTTTCTGCTTCAAGCTCCTGCTTTGACAGTTTCGGCGTATCTTGAACAAATGGTACAGCCATTTCAATCGATATGGAGCCACAATCATCAGGATCCCAAGACGGAAAATGCGGAGGTGTTTGTTCAACTATTAACACACCCGATGACCTCTTAACATAATTTACTGTTTGGGAAAGATTGCCCCATTTGTTATCGATGATTGCGGATGCTTTTGCATCGCAGTCCGGAATTGAAGGGAAAAAAGATGCCCAGCTTTCGCTCGCAGATTCCTTTGAGCTTGTTGCCGTCGGCGACAATTGAGCGACCGCAAGACCTAATGAAAAGGCCAAAGCAGAGGCGATTAGCATGAAATTGAAGACTCGGTTTCGCAAAACTTATTCGTGTTAGGCGGAATTGGAAACAGGTTCAGTGTTCGATACCTCGTTCGCGGCCAAGGTTGTGATCGTGATATTTCGTTTCGCGAGCTCGGCAACAAACTTGTCGGCATCGATGGCCTTTTCCTGCGGCGTTGCCCCGCGAGACAAGACGTCACCGCGCGCCATCATCTGAGCGATGATCGAGGCCGGAAATGCTGTTGTTCGCATCATCGCCGACATACCGGTTGATTCGTCGAGCTTGTCGACGATATCGTAACGCAGCTTCTTAGTCGCTCCGTCTTTTACACCAACAAGATCAAGACGCACGAGAACATAATCGGGCCCATCAGCCGGTAAATGTCTCTGGAGAAGCTCGCCGAAAACCTTTCGCGGCTTAACGTTTTGAAAATCGACGACCATCTCATCACTCGAACACAGGCCAAGATCGATCATAGTTTTGAATTTCTCACAATGCCCGGCGTAGCGGATCGTCTTGTAATCCAGCTCGCGAATTGTGCCCAAAAACGTATCCGGCAGGGTCGACGTGCCGCCCGACGTCTGGAACGCCTCAAGCGGCGGAAAGCCGTCAAACTCAAGCTGCTCGACCTCGGTCATCGATTCGACCTCGGTGATCTTACCGGCGCGGATAACCCGTGCGACCTCGATATATTCGTTTATTAAGCCCTCGACACTGAATACTAGCTGGTAATCGAGCGGCGGCTTTGGGTCCTGCGGCAGCCCGCCAACGCGGATGTGAATCTCGTCCACGCGGTCAAACTTTGCCGCGCCGTGCATCGCCAGGATCGAGACCATTCCCGGTGCCAGCCCGCAGTCCGGAATGATATTTATCCCGGCAGCTTTGGCTTCATCGTCGAGTGCAAGCTGGGCGTCAACGACGTAGTTGTTCCCGCCGAGATCGCAAAAGTTCGTTCTTGTGTCGATCGCGGCACGCGACAAACTCTCGTTATACCAATAGTTTACACACGAGATCGCCGAGTCGTGATCGCCCATAAGAGCAACAACGTCCGAGTAATTCGCCGTGTCGATGTGATGAGCATCGACTCGTGACGTGCCGACGGCCTCGGCGACCGCCTCGGCTTTTTTTAGGTCAAAGTCAGCTACCGTTACCTGATCGACGCCGGGCGAATTGTGTACTAGATCAAAAACGGCGCCGTGTCCCATACGTCCGGCGCCGAGCACTAAAATCTTCATCTAAATCTGCCTTTTTCTTATTAGTTTTGCCTTGCTTTACCAGTCGTCCAATTCCTCGGGTTGTTGTGCAGCGATGGTCTCGCCCGCTAACTCCCAAACCTTCTTTTTCCAAACGCGAAGATTGTCGGTTAGTTGGAGCGCGGCCTGCGGGTGCGAGGCGTTTCGTTCGAGTCGTATAACCTCGGCGGCAACGGTGACCTCGTCGTTAGGGTTCTCGGTGACCGTTAGTTGCACCTTGCCGCCCACCAGCGGCAGAACACGGGGCAAGTACACAAGCGTGCCGTGCGGGCCGACATTCTCAGTCAAACCGTCTTGTACGACCTCTTTGCCGTTCTCATCCCTCCAGCGAACACGCACCGGAAATGAGATAACATGCCGCTCGCCGCCACGTTTGTCGCGCATAACTTCCTCCTGGTCTATAAAGAAGAACTCGATCTGGATCTGCCCGAATTGGGCCTCTAAAGTCTATCAAATTAGAAAAAAAATGCCACACCTAAGCGCTTGAAAACACAGCAAGTTGCCGCGAAATCAATGATTTGCGGCAAAACGACGGTTCGACACCCTTGACATTGAAATGTTATTCTTTTGACAAGTTACGCCCATTGGCGCATAACTCAGGCAGACAATGAATCTGCCGAAACAGTCTTGCTAAATGTGAATAGCGGCTGACGACACAAATCTTCAGACGCTATTTTTGCATTTAAAAGGACAGATTAGATTAGGAGAATAAGTAATGAAAAATCTCGTTAGAGGAGGGTCGATTGTCCTGGCAATTAGTTTGCTCGCGGTATTCATCTACGCGCAGACGAGCCCGGAAAAAGACCTTCGCATAGCGAATGATTCGCAAATAAATTCAGAAGATAATATCGTTGATATAGCTCTATTAGATAATAATTTAGTTTCTTTGGCAGTTAGCAATTCGGTTTCAGTCGATGACGAAAAACTCGTAACCAAGACCGCATCAGTAAAATCAACCGGAGCAGGCGCAAGCCGCGGAGCGTTTAGCGCGACCGCGTATTGCCTACGCGGCAAAACCGCAATGGGACACGGCGTTCGTCGTGGGCTGATCGCAGCCGACCCGCGTGTTCTGCGGCTCGGGTCACGTGTCGTGGTAAATGGCGGCGGTTATTCTGGAACTTATCTTGTCTCGGACACCGGCGGCAAGATCAAAGGAAAAAGGATCGACATCTGGATGGCGAGCTGCTCCGAAGCGAAACGCTTCGGTCGCCGAACCGTCCAGATCTATTCTGCAAATTAGTTAGTAGTTTTTAACTTAGATTGAAACCGCCTCGACAGGATCGAGGCGGTTTTTTTTGTCTGGAGTCACGGTTTGGCTGGCCAACGACGGGACAGGCCAGCTAGTCCGGAAACTATGCCATCAGATCTTCGGCAAGATCAGCTTGACCTCGTCGATCTCAGCCAGACCCGCGAGCTTTTCGATCGCTATCCTGCCGATAACAACCGCCTTGCCTCTTTCGGTCGTCTGCTCAAAACCCGTCGCCTTCAACTTATCGAGAGCGGCTTGAGACTTGGAGAAAAGCTCGATTTGGATCTCAGCCTTGCCGTCACGGACAAATCTAGATTCATTCGGTTCAGGCGTCGAACGGCCATTTTGCAGCCGCCCGACAACCGCCGCGATCCAAAAATGCAGTTTCTCTGCGAGACGCCGCAATCGAAGATCGCCATCGGTCGCAACCACAGCTTTGACGTCTCGGATTGCAACGGCCACTTTTTTACCCCTCTGGAATTTGTAAACCAGCGTTCCCATAAGGCGAATTGGCCTGTTATCGGCACGGGCCGGCGCGAACCGCGTCAGTCGCGCTGCTTCCTCGGATACGCGGAATAAGTTCCGCGGCCCGGAAACGCCTGTGGCCGATTCGACTTTTCCAAAAGTATCGACTACGAATGCTACCGCGATAGTATTCACTCCCGGCTTAGACGAGCGGCGACGTGGAAATTCGGGCCGCACAGCTCGCAAAATCGTCCCTTCAAGCTGGCTGGAATTCCTTCCATCGAGGCTTGTTCCATCGATAGTAAACGAGTTTTCTGACTCCTCGTCCATGTCTCCAGTCGAAATCCCCGGCCTCAACAGCATTAGACTCATCGTGGAACGCGAATTTAATGGCAACGACTGAAGCTCACTAGTTGTAAATGTGGTGCCCACAGTTGCGTTTGAGGAACCAACTGCCGACGAACCTCCAGTAACATCGACTGTCGCCCGCACATTCGTTGGCGCCGACGGAGCGGGACTTGCAGATCCACTGCCACTCCCCGAACCGGTTCCAGAACCATAACCGACGCCGGAGCCTGAACCAGTTCCCCGTCCGCTCCCCTGACCCGAAGTTGCGGGAGGCGGTGAATTCAAAACACCGTAGGAAACTGCCTTTCCGGATTTGACGGCTCGTGCATTTCCGCCACCGCCGCCGCCGCCGGAAACTGGTTTGGCGGAAGGACTCGACAAGCCTGCCTGAATTTCGAGTCTTCGGAACGGAGAGTCTTCGTCGCGTTTCACTCCCTCCGGTTGCTCCACCGGCACCTGAATTGTCACCGGTTTGCCGTTTTGGTTGACGACGCGATCTTCGACGGCGATGAACGACGTAAAGTTTGTCAGCAGGCGGAATTCGAGACCGAGATTTGTGATCTGCGTGTCGTATTCGGCGACCTTTTTGGGATCTGCATCGCGTAGCTTGTCGCTTGAGAGCTCGGCGACACGCGTGCGTGCCCAGAGGGTTGCCAGCACGTCATTTGCGGGTTGCGACTCGGGCAGATCGACCTTTATCTCACGTTCGTATGGCTGGCCGGCAACAAGCCCACGAAGTTTGATCGTGCCGCTCGCTGCCTTTGTATAGCGGCCGTGAACGATCACGGGCTTTGCCGAAAACAGATCGGTGAGCCGTGTCGGATAAATGTCCGCCACGGGCAGACCGTTCCACTCTATCGACAGACCGGTCAGCAAAGGCGTTCGAACGCGCTCGTAGAATTTCTTTGCGGCTCGTGAGCCATCGTCTTCGAGCAAGACATACTCGACCTCACCGCGACCGGCCTCGGCCATGCGGTCGAGCAGCGCGCGATTGACCGAGTCGCCGATGCCAAAACTAAAGACACGCGCGTTTGCGTGTTTTTGTATTTCGGCAACGATCTCGTCGTCGTTACCGACGTATGCGTCGGTCATAAAGCACACGATGCGAAGGTGCTCTTTCGAATCCGACGGGTCGAGAGCAGCTTTGATCGCCTTCATCATCTCGGTACCGCCGCCGCCCTCGCGTGTCTCGAGAAACGCCTGGGCACGCTCCAGGTTTGCCGCGGTCGCCGGAACGGGCGCGTCAAACAAAACGTGCGTGTCCCCAGCGAAAGTGATCAAATTAAAAGTGTCCTCGGGATAAAGTCCGTCGAGCGACAGCTTCATCGCTTCTTTCGCCTTCTCGATCGGGAAGCCCGACATCGAGCCGCTCGTGTCGAGCACAAAGACGATCTCCTTTGGAGTGCGATCTTCGGTCGCGATCTTGTCGGGCGGCTGCAGCATCAACGTAAAAAATCCCCCACGGCTCTCGCGATGAGTAAGAATAGCGTCCTCGATGCGTTTTCCTGTCACATCATAGCGAAGAACAAAGTCTTTATTTGGTATCGTCTTTCCGCCTTTCAACGAGACTTTTGCGAGACTCGGCGTAAAATTTACTTGATCGATCGCATGCGAGATCGAGCGAATCTCCTCAACCGGAACGCCTGAATTTAGATTCACCTCAATCGAGATGTCGTGACCGGCTCTCGCCCGCGCAACCGGCGGCCTGATCTTCGCCGCATCCGTCACGCTGCCCGGAATATAACGCGGCCCGACCGTCATCGGAAAGACAAACTCGTAACCGCCGTCCTCGTATTTTAGCGTCTCGACATAGCTGATCTCGACGATGACGCGCTCGCCGGGCATGATGTTGGCGACCGACTGCGTGAAAATATTTTCGCGTTCCTGATCGAGAAGCGCGGCAGTTTTGCCCTCGCTCTTTGCGGTTTCATACACCTTGCGAGCTTCTTCGCGACGCATGATCTTGCTCGTAATGACGCGCGTGCCGACCGTCATCGTCATTTGATCGACCGCTCCGTTTTGCGATAAGGGGAAAACATAAACAGCTTCAATCGGCTCGGTAAAGCTGTTCTCAAACTCCTGTTTGACTGTGACTCTCGCCAGAAAACCGCTTATGTCGGCGGCGACCACCGTGTTTTTCAGCGGACAGGCCCCCAGCCCTTTTCCCTTCGCATCGCTCGCAAACAAACTGCCCTGCGTCGCCGTCTGACCAAACCCGACCATCGAGCACACCAATATCCACAGCAAAAATGCAACCTTGCTCATACAACCCTCCTGAGGTTTTTGACTTTTCTTACGGGGAAGAGAACCGCTTTGCCTCGTTAGACACACGAAGTCGGGAAAAGGTTCCCTGAGCTAAAAATTTCCACAACCGGAAAGTGACCGTCCAGCGACTAAGGCTCAATGACATAAAGTCGTTTCTGCATTAGAATCACAGGAACAACTTGCGGTCAGGTAACGATTTCGAATGGTGAATTTAGAATGGCGCAAAATCTAGCAAATCAAAACTTAACTGGGCTGATTCAGGAATTGTGTAAACTTCCAGATGAAACTGAGTGGGTAGAGTTTAAGCTTAATGATTGCGAGCCGACAGAAATTGGTGAATATATTTCAGCCATAGCGAATTCCACTGCCCTTTTTGGAAAAACAAATGGGTATGTCGTTTGGGGAGTCCAGGATGAAACCCATGAAATTTCTGGCACTACGTTCAAACCGACAAAAACAAAAATAGGTAATGAGGAACTGGAAAATTGGCTTCTGAGAAAGTTAGAACCAAAAATCAACTTTCGGTTTCATCAATTTGAAGTTGAGAGCCAGAATGTTGTGCTGCTCGAAATTGGACGGGCGTTTAGGCATCCTGTTCGATTTGATGGGCAAGAGCACATCAGGATCGGTACTTATAAAAAGAAACTCAAAGATTTTCCAGAAAAGGAACGCGAACTTTGGCGGGTATTTGATCAGACACCATTTGAAGATCTAACTGCCGACGAAAATCTTAGTACACAAGACGTCTTGCATCTGTTGGATTGTAATGCCTATTTCGAATTCTTTGGTCTGCCGTTACCGACCACCGCAAATGACATTCTCGACTCAATAGCAAAAGACGAACTGATTAAGCGCATGGATAATGGACAATGGAGCATAACCAATCTAGGTGCTCTACTCTTTGCGCGCAAGGTGACTGATTTTCGTTCCATTCGGCGCAAATCAACACGAGTTATCGAGTACAACGGAACAACACGAATCGAGGCTAAACGCGAACAGTTAGGAGTTAAAGGCTACGCAATAGGCTTCGAAGGACTTATTTCTTATGTTAATACTCTATTACCGACTAACGAGGTCATCGAGGCGGCAATCCGGCGCACAACGCCGATGTACCCAGAAGTAGCGGTACGCGAAATTGTTGCTAATGCGCTTATACACCAAGATTTGGGAATCACTGGAGCAGGGCCTATGATTGAGATTTTTGACGACAGGCTCGAAGTCAGCAATCCGGGGGCCCCGCTTGTAAGTGCTGATCGGCTGTTAAACTCACCGCCACGCTCGAGGAACGAGGCCATAGCATCATTTATGAGGCGAATCGGTTTTTGTGAGGAGCGAGGTGTCGGTGTTGATAAGGTTGTTTTTGAAACCGAGTTTCACCAACTTCCCGCCCCGATCTTCGAGCAAGCCGATGACAATATGCGCGTAGTTCTTTTTGCGCCGAAATCCGCAAGGCGAATGGAAAAGGCAGATCGCGTACGGGCGTGTTACTGGCATGCTTGTTTAAAATATGTCAATCGTGATTTCTTGACCAACGGGTCAATTCGTGACCGATTTGGAATGTCCAAAGGTTACAACTCAATTGCGTCACGCTATATTCGTGAGGCAGTTGACGAAGAAATGATAAAGCCATTTGACGAAACCGCCCCGCCGAAAATGAGGAAGTATGTGCCCTTTTGGGTTGATCTAGGCTAATTGACGGGTAGTTGCATTTTCTCCCTTTTTTATCTTATCTAAGCTGGTTAAGTCATTGATAAAGAAGAGAATGAAAGGTTTTTTTTACTTGACGGGTACTTGACTAAAACGTTTAACACGAATTAACGCAAGAACATTCAATTCCGGTTCCGACCTTGCATATTAAATCGTCCCCTATTGGCCTAGTCCGTGGCCTCGATCTCCTCCTCTAACAACTGCCTCTCATAAAGATCGGCGTATTCGCCGTCTTGCCGCAAGAGTTCGTCGTGCGTGCCGCGTTCGATGATGCTCCCATCGGCGAGGACGCAGATCAGATCGGCGTCGCGGATGGTTGAGACGCGGTGCGAAACGATGAGCGTCGTCGTTCCGGCGCGAACATCGCGCAGATTGTGAAGTATCGTGTCCTCGGTGTGCGTGTCGACGGCCGAGAGCGAGTCGTCGAGTATCAGGATACGGGGAGCGCGCATAACGGCGCGTGCGATCGCGGTTCGTTGTTTTTGACCGCCCGAGAGCGTGATCCCGCGCTCACCGACAAGTTGTTCGTAGCCGTTTGGGAAGTCGGCAACGTCGTCGGCAAGCCCGGCGATCTCCGCTGCGTCCTCGACGGTTATGAAAGAAACGGCCGCAGATTTGCGCGGATGACGCTGATCGGAAATTATTTTGTTATCTGCGTCATCTGCGTTTATCTGCGGCATGATACGTTCTTCGAACTGGCCGTCCCCTGGCGGAGGCGGTTCTGACACTCCAAACGCAATGTTGTTCGCGAGCGTATCGCTGAACAGGAACGTTTCTTGCGGCACAAAGCCGATCGCACGCCGCAATTGTGCGAGCGGATAATCGCGAACGGGGCGGCCGTCGACGAGGACGCTGCCGTGAGGTGCGTCGAGCAGCCGCGGGATCAAGCTCACGAGCGTCGATTTGCCGCTGCCGGTTTTGCCGACGAATGCAACGGTTTTGCCTTGCGCGATCTTTAGGTTGATGTCCTTTAGGACAGGTTTGTCTCTTGGCTGTGTAGAAAGAACCACCCCGTCCGCGGAAGCCGCGTCCACCTCGCTCCTCGCGTAAGGAGGGGAGCCGTTCGAACCATTGTACGCAAAAGCGAGATCGCGGAACTCGATGTCGCCCTTTATCGGTGGCTGTTCGGCGACGGTCTCATCATCTTTGATCGACGGCTCGGTTTCTAATATTGCGTTGAAGCGTTTGAGCGACGCGGTGCCGCGCTGATACAGATTTACGACGTAGCCGAGCGCGATCAGATACCAGATCATTCGCTGCAGGTAGAGAATAAAAGCGGTAAAGTCGCCGGCCGTGATCTCGCCCCGCGCGGCCATCGGAACACCGACGGCGACGATGATGACGAACCCGAGCCCGATGAAGAAAAAAAGCAGTGGCCGCATTGCCGCGGCGTATCGAACGAGCCGGAGATTTTGCGCGGCGTATTCGCGGTTCAAAACCTGAAACTGCTCGATCTCGGCGTCCTCTTGCGCGTACGCGCGGACGACGCGAACACCTGTCAGATTTTCCTGTGCACGAGCCGAAATGTCGGAGAAAAATTCTTGTATCTTCTCAAACCGTTTGTGGATCTGCTCGCCCAAGATCTTCACGGTGATTGAGACGAGCGGCATCGGGATAAGCAGCAGCAGCGTCAGCTTCCACGAAATATTGAGCATTATCGGCAAACTTATGCACAATGCCAATATCGCCTGGAAGCTGTAAAGGATCATCGGCCCAACGATCTGGCGGATCGCGGCGAGGTCGTTTGTTGCACGCGCCATGAGGTCGCCGACGCGGTTCCTTTGAAAATACTCGAGCGACTGGTCGACCAGCGCCGCGTAAAAATCCCGACGCATATCGTACTCGATATGTCGCGACGTATTTATCAACAGTCGTCGCTGCAAAAACAGAAACACGCCGCTCATCGCGTTGATGCCGAGTATCACGAGCGGATAGTAAATTACCTTGTCCCACGTTACGTCAACGCTCAGATCGTCGACAGCCTGTCCGACCATATACGGAACAAACAGGCCAAACGACATAGAGACCGCAATGCAGCCGATGCCGAGCAGGATCGTGCGCTTATATGGAGCGAGATATCTTGCAAATTTTCTTAACTGTTCCATTTAATTTGCCACCGATTGCACAGATAAAACAGATCGGACTATTTGTTTCAATCCGTAAAATCTGTGTGATCAGTGGCTAGACTCTTGTGTACGTCGACAGGCCCGTCGCGATCAGTTTGCCCTCGTCGTTGTGGACGTCGGCAGAAACGGTGAATATTCGCTTGCCTGCACGAACAACGCGTGCGGTGCAGATAAATTTGCCGTCAAGGTGGGGCCGAACGTAATGGATCGTGAGGTCGATGGTCGCCGTCGCTTCGTTTATCGCGAGCCGCGTCCGAACCGCGAATGCCATCGCCGTGTCTATCAACGTCGCTGTCACGCCGCCGTGCAGCACGCCGCTCGGCTGGCGAAGATCGTCGCGCATTTCAATACTTATCGTCGCCAGATCAGGTTGCAGTTCAACAAGCTGCATGCCGATCAGTTTTGCAAAACTTAGGTTGTGCAACGCATTCTCGGCAAAGGCTCGCTGCTCGGGCGTAATTTCGGTGCGTGGATTGTCGCTCATTATTCCTCGCCCGGACGTTTTGTTTTTCGCGGGACATAGTCGAGCGACGCGACGCGGCTGTAGCCCGATGGCAGGTCAAAAATGGAATCGTCGGTCTCGAGTTTCAGATTGCGGACTTCGTAAAAGTATGTAACGGGCGATTCTTTACCGACGGGTTTGTCCGCGATCTCCTGACGGATCATGATCCCGCTGCGTTCATCGATCGTAACGGTCACGTCGCTTTTCGAATTTTTGAGCATGCGAGCCTTGTATTTGACCAATCCATCGCCGCGCCCCGCCTCTTCGTACTCGATATAGTTTGCACCGCGAAAAAATCCCCACGTCAGCGAATTAAAATAGCCGCCGTCGAACTCCTGTTCCTGCGCGCTCGGCAGCTGCGAATACACTTTCTTCACGTGATCGACGAAATAAACTTTGCCGCCGTCGCGGATCTGCGAGATCCAAAGTTCGCCTTCGCGCCAAATATCGAAGCGCCAGTTCTCGCCGTTTCTCGCGACAAAATATTTCTGCTCGGTGGTGCCGTCGCCGACGACAAAGTCGCCCTGATAAACTTCCGGCTCTTTTGTCGGGAACGGAAACCGCTTGCCGTCCGCCGGAGCAAACGCCTTGTTAGAATTTGTTTGCGAATCGCCGCCGCAAGCCGGCAAAAGACAAGCGAGAAGGACTAAAAGCAGAGACAACCTGTAACGATTTGACAAAAACATTCGAGGCTTTAAATTTTATCATAACGAATCCGATGGAAAAGACAGGCGACAATCTCGCACGGCTACAGCGCAAGTTTATTATCGGTGGCATCGCGCTTGCGCCGGTCGCGCCGCTGTTGTATTTGCAAGGACAGATCACGCGTTGGAAGGTCGGCGTGCTGCCGGACGCGGCGGGCGAGCGGCGTGGTCGGACAGGCGAAGGCGAGCACGCCAAAAAGCTCTTCGTCATCGGCGAATCGACCGTCGCCGGTCTCGGAGCACGCACACACGAACTCGCGCTCGCGGGCCAGTTTGCAAAGCAGCTTGCCGCACATCTTAATACGTCAGTCGAATGGCACGTCCTCGGCCGCAACGGCGTCACCGCCCGCAGAACCATCGACGAACTCATCCCCCAAATGCCGCAGCTTACAAACGGAGAGCAATTCGATTACATCTTGCTTGGGCTCGGCGGCAACGACGTGATGCGGCTCTCGTCCCCACGCAAATGGCGCCGCGATATGACCGAGCTGCTCGCCATTCTCCGTGGGCAAAGCGCGCACGCGCGTATCTTCATCACAAACTGCCCGATGATCGTCGCCTCGCCCATTATGCCCGAGCCCATCAGAGGCCTGCTCTGGCGGCTCTCGCAAATGCACGACGCTAACATCCGCGAGTTCACCGCTGAGATGAATCGTGTTTACTATTACCCGCAGCCGGTCGATGTTCGGTTCGAAGGCTTTTTCGCCGACGGCATTCACCCGTCCGAACAAGGCTACGCCGACTGGGCCGCCGCCATGATGCGTAACTTCACAGAAAATCATAAATGGTAAGGACCGATGAATTGCATGAAGTTATTGCGTC